>LUTY01002595.1 GCA_001640045.1 Candidatus Thiomargarita nelsonii
TCCTGAATTATATATTAACCGCGAATTAAGCCTACTGGCATTTCATCGTCGTGTTTTAGCGCAAGCGAAAGACGAAAACATGCCTTTGCTAGAGCGTTTACGATTTTTATGTATTGCCAGCACTAACCTAGATGAATTTTTTGAAGTACGAGTGGCTGGTTTAAAACAACAAGTCGCCGCCGGTGCCGTGCAAGCTGGACCTGATAATTTGTCTCCACAAGAAGTACTTAACCGTATCAGTGTGGCTGCCCATGAGTTTGTTGATGAACAATATTGTTTACTCAATGATCATATTTTACTTGCCTTAGAACAAGAAGATATTTGCTTTCTCAAGCGCGATCAGTGGAGTAAGGCACAAAACAAATGGGTACGAGACTATTTTGAGAATGAATTACAGCCTATCTTAAGCCCCATTGGCTTAGATCCCGCCCATCCCTTCCCACGCATTCTTAACAAAAGTTTGAATTTTATCGTTTCCCTAAAAGGGAAAGATGCCTTTGGGCGTGATAGTGGTATGGCGGTGGTACAAGCACCACGTTCCTTACCGCGTTTCATCCCTTTTCCTGAGGAATTGTCTGAACACTCCCACGATTTTACTTTTTTGTCTTCCATTCTCCATGCCCATGTTGAAGATTTATTTCCGGGTATGAAAGTCACTGGTTGTTATCAATTTAGACTCACCCGTAACAGCGACTTGTTTGTTGATGAAGAAGAAGTCGATGACTTGTTACGCGCCTTAGAAGGTGAATTACCGGGCCGCCGTTATGGCGATAGTGTGCGTTTGGAAGTCCCTGACAATTGCCCAGACAAAATGATTGACTTTTTATTAAAGCATTTTAAACTCAATAAACAAGACTTATATCAAGTCAATGGACCTGTCAATCTCAATCGCTTATTACCCTTGCCCGATTTAGTCAACCGTCCCGATTTAAAATATCCTAGTTTTACCCCAGGTATTCCCAATGGCTTAAAGCAGCGCAACTTATTTGCCACTATCCGTGAAGGTGACATATTGCTACATCATCCATTCCAATCTTTCACACCCGTGATTGATTTTGTACGTCAGGCGGCAATGGATCAAAACGTATTAGCGATTAAACAAACCCTGTATCGCACCGGACCAGATTCTGTGTTAGTCGATGCCTTGGTAGAAGCGGCACGTTCTAATAAAGAAGTCACCGTCGTGATCGAACTACGCGCCCGTTTTGATGAAGAAGCGAATATTCGTTTAGCTAACCGCCTACAAGAAGCTGGTGCCCATGTCGTTTATGGCGTGGTGGGTTATAAAACTCATGCAAAAATGATTCTGGTTGTGCGCCGCGAAGGTAAAAAACTTCAGCGTTATGTACATTTAGGCACCGGTAACTATCACGACCGTACTGCGCGTGTCTATACAGATTATGGTTTATTAAGCTGCAATAAAGATATTGGTGAGGATGTGCATAAAATGTTCATGCAACTGACCAGCCTTGGGCGGGGTGCGAAATTGAAAAAAATGCTGCAATCACCGTTTAGCTTGCAGAGTGGCTTGATAGAACGTATTGAACGTGAAGCCGAAGCAGCTTGCCAAGGTAAGCCTGCACACATTATGGTTAAAATCAACGCTTTAACTGAATTGAAAATGATCCATGCTTTGTACAAAGCTTCAATGGCAGGTACCAAAATTGATTTGATTATACGCGGGATATCTTGCTTAAAACCGGGCGTGCCTGGCATTTCAGAGAATATTCATGTGCGTTCAATCGTTGGGCGTTTTTTAGAGCACACGCGGTGTTTTTACTTTTTAAATGGCGGAGAACCCGAAGTTTTTTGTGCCAGTGCGGATTGGATGGGGCGCAATTTGCTTAAACGGGTAGAAGAATGCTATCCAGTTGAAAATCCAGAAATCAAAACCCGCGTGATTGAACAAGGATTGAAATTATATTTGGAGGACAACACCCAAGCATGGGTACTCGATAGCGAAGGCAACTATACCCGCCTCAGTGGTGACGCTCCGCCAATTTCTGCTCAACAAACATTGTTGCAGCTTTTGGCAGAAGCGTAAGGAACTCAGGAGTGCAAGGCGTACCTTGCACATCTTTTTATTTATGAGTTATCCGGTTCGCTTTTTTGAAATTCTCGACAAATTTTCTCGCAAGGACGCGCAAAATAAGCGGTTAAAAGACAGCATGTCATCATTGATAACCATGAGAGAAAAAAAGCAATGGTGTAAGCACCCAAAATGTTGATCTCGTCAAAACCGCCCGCTTCCAAAACCATATTAGGCTCAAAAACCATAAAAAAAATTACGGTTACAAAACCAGCGACCAAAAAAGAAGGCCATAAAATAGCAATAAACTTTTGTATAGTAGGAATTGATGTTTCTGATGTTGATGTCATAGCAATATTTCCACTTTTTTTTTTAAGTCCGCCCGAGCACATCCAAAATTTTTTGGTAATCTTCAGCAATAGCAGTCGCATCGTGGGGGGGCGATATCAAAGCTTGTAATTGAGCTTGTGGATTTATCAACAAGATACTCGCACTATGGTCTATAAGATAATTTTCGCTTGACTCATTGCTACGCCGGTAGGCAATCCCCAAAGGGCTAGTCAATGTTTGTAACTCTTCTTCTAAACCAGTCACTCCCAAAAATGCAGGGTTGAAATAAGAAACATACTGCCCCAAGCGTTCAGTAGTATCTCTAGCAGGATCCACGGAAATGAATATGACTTTTGGATGCACTGCTGTATCCCGTAATTGTTGAGCCACTTGGTTTAATATAGCAAGAGTCATAGGACAAATGTCAGGACAATAAGTATAGCCAAAAAAGAGAAATGTCCACTGTCCTTGTAGATTTTTCTCCGTAAATGGCTGACCGTGCTGATCGGTCAGCTTAAATGATGGCACTGTCATCGGCTCGGACAAAACGGTGGCAGCCGTTGTATTTATGGAAAGCGGCAAGCCGGGTGGCTCAGGCGCATACCTAAATTCCAGTGCCAACCAGACAGCCCCAAAGACAATGGCACCAATGCCTAAGCCCAGCAAAAATTCAGTGATAGATTTTAGCTTCATAATATATAGGCTCGCAAAAAGACACGGGCATAGTGATCTGCCAGCAAAAAGGCGAACAGAAGATTGAGGTAAAAGATAGAATAGCCGAAGGTTTTCATGGCTAAGCTGTCAGAATCTGAACGATATAAGCTGATGGCGTAGCGTAAAAAGCCGATTCCCAAGGCAATCGCACCGGCCAAATAAATCAAACCGCTCATTTGGGTAATAAACGGTAACATGGTGACTGCCACCAGCATGATGGTGTAGAGCAATATTTGTAGTTTGGTGAATGGTACACCATGGGTGACAGGTAACATGGGAATACCAGCTTTTGCATATTCATCACGACGACGAATGGCAAGTGCCCAAAAGTGTGGCGGTGTCCAAATAAAAATGATCAGAAATAGAAGCAGTGCCTCTGAGTGAATTTCGCCAGTGATCGCAACCCAACCTAATAGGGGAGGTGCCGCGCCAGCAGCCCCACCTAAAACGATGTTTTGGGGCGTTGAGCGTTTGAGAAACATCGTATAGATCACGGCATATCCAATCAGGGATATAAAGGTTAGTAAGGCTGTCAGTGTATTGACCAAGAACACTAGAATCAATATGGAAAACACGCCAATACTCAATGCAAAGAATAAGGCACTATTGGTGTCCATGTCCCCATGGGGCAGTGGTCGCAAGCGTGTGCGTTCCATAATGGCATCAATACGTTGCTCGACCAACTGGTTAATGGCGGCACCGGAGGCAGATGCGAGTCCTATACCCAAAGTGGCAAATAGCATTGTATCCCATGGTGGCATTCCCTGGGTTGACAATAACATGCCTACAATGGCTGTAAACACAATCAGTAGTACAACTTTTGGTTTACACAGTTCAAAATATTTTTCCCAACGGGCGATGGATAAAACGCCTGGTGGGGTAGTCTCTGCAATTGAATTATCGTACATGTATTTTTCAAAATTTGTTATGGTGGTTAAAAAGATGTGCAAGGTACGCCTTGCACTCCTGAGTCAAGGGTGGATGTCGCTCCGTGTATCCACCTGATTAATACTATGTATTTTAAGAAGTGTACAATTAACTCATCCAGTCTTCCCAGTCAAAATGAGAGTAATTTTCCTGCAATATTTCAAAGATTTTATCTTTATTGTCATGGCTCACCAAAGTAGCTTGATGTTCGATAGCGGTGGCAGCAATAATAAAATCAACGTTATGTTTTTGGAGAGCTTTTTTCCCGATGCCTTTTTTATTTCGATACAGTTCTTTCCCCAAAAATTTGGGCTCCTTGTATGGTAAGAGGTAAAATGGTAATTTTATCTTCTATTACCAACGATTGGATGGCTAACTTTGTTCTCTCAGCGATTTCTGGTTCTGGAGCATGAGCAGCACCATACTCCATTTCATAAATACTCAGAATAGAAATATAAAGCTTTGTACTTTTTTTTAAAGAAGCCACTTTTAAAACAACTTTTTGATCATCAATAGATTCTTGTTGTGTTAAAGCCATAACGGCATTACTATCAAGCAAAATTTTCTGAAAGTGCTCTAAGTTCATTTTGAGTCGTGAATGTCCGGCATAAAAAAATTTTCCCTAAATTCTTGTCGGGACTCGTCAAAAATTTTTCTTTGTTCTAAAGTCATAGGAGGCTGCTTTAAGCGTTGCAACATCTGTTCCCATTCATTAGGCGATGAAGTCTCATCTTTAACCCCCAAATTTTGCAAAATTTGTTCTGGTGAGTTGCTACAAAAGGCTTGAGAATGATTTTGCAGTAACAGCTTAATAACTTGTTGAATGGTTTGTTGATTAAACTCAGTTTTGCTTGGTATTTCAATATCAACCGCCAGATGTAGTGTTTGTGTTGGAATGTTTTGTTCAATCGTATTTTCCATAGGCTTTGTAATAGTTAAGGTTAATAATGATGGTTTTATAATACTCCTTTTTAAGTAAAAAGTAACACAAAAAAAGAAATAAAAAAGCCCAATCTCACGCCATTCCAGTAACAGCTGCGAGAAACATGCACCGCTTGGTGGCAAGAATATCTGGCAGAAAATGCAATTCGCTCTCCTTCAATTTTTACACTGATTTCTTATCTTAAAATTGATGAATAGGAAAAAATTTAAAGTGTAAAACACCATTTTTGTCCTTTCTTCGCAACTTTAACAAAGTCAGATTTTTCAGGATATATTTTATCAAATTCTGTTTTTAATTGAATG
>LUTY01002585.1 GCA_001640045.1 Candidatus Thiomargarita nelsonii
GCACGGTTAGAGAAGCGTATTGAACTTATGAAACAGGATAAAGCCAGTGGGCGTGCTAGAATCTGCTTCGGCTCAAGAAAATTATTTAACGCACAATTTGACTTAAAAGCTAATGGCTACAAAAGCTTTGAACAATGGAAAAAAGATTGGCAAATCTTAGCAATCAGTTCATTTTAGTGGGTTCAAAAGATGAAACGGCTGGAAATCAACTTTGTACCGCAACACGCCAAAAAGATGGAACTTTGACTTTGAGAGTACGAATGCCGGATGCCTTAGTGTCCAAGCATGGTAAATATGTTGAAATTTCTGGCGTTAAATTTGAATATGGTCAAGAGGTTATTGAGGCGGCTCTGAACGATAATGAAGCTCGTCGTCTGTTAAAAAACCTCAAACGTCAATCTCATAAAAGTTACGGTCGAGCAATTACCTATAGATTCCGGCGTGATGAAAAAGGTTGGCGAGTATTCGTACTGCCAGGCCACAAATTCCCATTAAAACCTTAAAAGGTATTGGTACAATAGGAATCGATTTAAACGCTAATCATATCGCTTTAGTCGAAACCGATAGATTTGGTAATCCGATTGAGACTCAAACACTTCCATTAAACACTTATGGAAAGTCAAAAGGTCAGACAGAAGCTCTCATTGGTGAAGCAGTCAAAGTGATTGTCGAACGTTCAAAAAAGGCATTAAAACCCATTGTTATTGAGGATTTAGACTTTTCACAGAAAAAGAGTCTCTTAAGGGAAAATAGTTCAAATCAAAATGCTAGGATGTTAAGTTCTTTTGTCTACAGCAAGATCATTTTTAGAATCAAGAGCCTATAGGCATGGAGTGAGACTTTATAAAGTTAATCCTGCGTTTACCTCGGTAATTGGTAGAGTCAAGTATGCTAGCCGATATGGGTTGACAGTTCATCATGCTGCCGCGTTAGTTATAGCGCTGCGGCTATGTCGTTTTTACTTCACTTCGTTCCGTTACTTCGTTTCTGAACGTGCTCCGTCTGGTTGTAGGAATGAGGTTCTCATTCCGAACAACAAAGGTGGCCATGTCACCTTCCCCCTACCCGTGAGGAATCGAGTTCGCGAAGTATGGTCATTCTGGCGGCGTGTGTCCAGGAAATTGAAGTCAGTGGTGCATGTAGCACCGGTTCGGGCGGCAATATTGACGGACCGATCCAGCCAAACGCAGGGGCCTTTGGTGTGCGCCATTGTGGCATTATAGACGATGAGTCTGGAGAGACTCAGTATTGTGACAGAATTACTTAAAGCAGCAACTTACTTACATACGAAAGATATGTGGGGACAATAGCATGTTGTGAAAAGCGCGGGCATGACGAAAAGTATTTAGTCATGGGCCACGCAGCTAGGGCACGTAAGGTTAAGGTTGGATTACTTGAACTCCAGTAGGGTGGTTATCGCCCCAACGACTAGAAATATACTTGAAACTAGTTGGTATGATTTATGAGCAAACAATCAAAGTGGTCATAAAGTCACATCATACCCACACCTTGTAATGAACTTGGTAACTACGAAAGGAGAACCTAAGCGATGCACCTCGTCTATGAATGCAACTATGGGATTCCCTAAGTTCGGAGACGGATATGGGAACGGAGACCTAGTGCAGGAAGGCGGAAATATCCAGACCATATAAACCGGTGATAAAATGTCAATTTTGAATATAACAACGAGGAAAATAAAAATGAGTCAACTCAAATCGAGCCCAATTAATCTGACACCCGTTCAACGTGATGATCTTGAACGAATAGTACGCAAACCTAAAAGTCCACAAATATTGGTCACTCGCGCCAAAATAATTCTATTAGCTGATGACGGTCTTGGTATTAGGGAAAGTGCTCGACTGCTTGGAATTTCCCGTGACCAAGTACAACGTTGGCGTCGACGTTGGCTTGACACCGATTGTTTGGTAGAGGTTTCCTTAGTTTTAGCAGATGCACCTCGTCCAGGTGCGCCAGCGACATACACACCAGAGCAAATTTGTGCGCTTGTTGCAATGGCTTGTGAACATCCCGAGGACAGTGAACATCCGATAAGTCATTGGACCCAACCCGAAATGGCCGATGAGGCCATAAAACGTGGTATTGTGGAAAATATTTCTCCACGTTCGGTGGGGCGTTTTTTGCCTGAAGCTTCTTTTCCGCCTCACCGTATTCGAGGATGGCTGACCCCAAAACGGGATGAACAATTTGAAGAAAAATGTCATGACATTTGTGAAACCTATTCAAAAGCCTTGGAACGAGAACAAAATGGTGAAAAGACCATTTCTATCGATGAAATGACTGGAATACAAGCCTTAGAACGAAAGGCACCCAATTTGCCCATGAAACCCAGTCAACCTTCGCTGAAAGAATTTGAATATATTCGTCACGGTACACAAACCCTTATTGCGGGCTTTGATGTCGCAACTGGCCAAGTTTTTGGTGAAATTGGTGAAACACGTACCGAAAATGATTTGGCACGTTTTATTAACAAGATTTTTAATAATCAACCAAATTCTAAGAAATTTCATATTGTGAGTGACAATTTAAATATCCATTT
>LUTY01002586.1 GCA_001640045.1 Candidatus Thiomargarita nelsonii
TATTTTTTCATCGATTTCAGGATCATGAACAATGTTGACAGCATCTTTTTTCCCTAAGATATTCCAGTTTTTGAGAGGTTCTTTTTCTTCGAATCCAGTTTTAAAAAGACGTGTGCCACGGGCCAAAAGAGGTTGAAACGGGGCTTGAACAACGCTTAAGCTGACATCATCAAAATCAACCTGACCTTCAACCCCCTGAAGGCCAAGATAGGGAACGATGTAAAGGCAATCTTCTGGGACAAGAAAAGTGAATGAAAATACTTGTGAGTTAAGGTCATTTCTGGGATTGTCTCCAATAGGAATATGGGCTGAAGGATAAGAAATGACTTGTCCCTTTTGAATAATTTTGGCCATCAGTTTTACGCCAAGCCATGGTCTTGAAGGGGGGGTAAGATTGCGTCCCTTGATACGGGCCTTGAATCTGAGGACATGTCCGCGCAAGGAAGAAAATGCCTCACCTTCTCCTGTACGAAGAACCTTGACCCTTGCAATCATCTGATGTGAAGGGGCCACAACTCGCAGCCAGTGATTGTCATCATGTTGGACAATATCCGTCGTTCCTTCGCGTCCGGCAACAAGCCAATCTTTTAAGGGGTCGGCTTCTTCAAAATCTGTTTGAAGAATCATGGTACCGGGATCCATACGACTCCAGGATTCTTTTGAACAGATCAGATCTGTTGCGCAAAGGGATAAACATATCAGAGATAAATTTGCAAAAAGGTTCCATTTTAATTGATTTTTCATCATATTTGTCTCCCTCTATCAATAATAGGGTTGTTGCAAAATAAAAAATTCGGTTTATGATAAATGATATTCATCTATAGATAAAAAAAACTAGATAAAATTTCCTAAAAAATAGGATATAATAAAGATAAATTTATTGAAATTGGAAAGGTCATCATGCTAGAAGCATTTAAACGTGCGTTCAATAATAATGAACGTCAAATGAAATCTTTGACCGGGTTAAGTTCAGACGAATTTTCAGCACTTTCAGAGACTTTTGGAAAGGTCATGGATAAAAATCGTCAACAAACGACAAAGAATAGAAAACGCGCGGTAGGAGGTGGCAAAAAACACAGTTTAACCTTGATGGAAAAGTTATTTGTTGTTCTTTTTTACCTCAAAACCTATCCAACTTTTGATGTATTAGGTGCCGGTTTTAAAGTTGATCGTTCAACCAGTTGTCGTTGGATTCATCAGTTTTTGCCTATTTTAGAAGAAAGTTTGGGAGAATAAACTGTTCTTCCCGAACGACAAATTGAAAGCCTTGAACAATTCCGGGAAAATTTTCCTGAATTATAAGAAATGTTTATAGATGGTACAGAACGGCCAACTCAAAGAGCCAGTGATTACAATCTGCAAAAAGACTATTATTCAGGTAAAAAAAAGAGACACACACTTAAAAATCTTACTTTTTCAAATAGTTGTCATAAAATACTTGTCTTAAGCAATACTCAACCCGGAAAAAATCATGATTATACTCTTTTTAAAGAGCTTAATCCTCAAATTCCCTCAAATGTTATGAATTGGGTTGATTTAGGTTTTCAAGGAATAGAAACGGATTTTCCTAGTTTGGAAGTGATTATACCTAAAAAGAAGCCACGGGGTAAAGAATTAACCTCTGGAGGTGATTGCGAGTTTTTGATACAATATAATATATTGAAATATGAAAAAAAATCCTAAAAAATAGCTTCAGTTAAAAAGACAAAAATCCTCTCAAAGAGCTTCCAACTAAAGTTATAAAAATTAGAATATTTATAAAAAATTATACCGTCATTGCGAAAAATGAAATTTAAACTTTAGGTGTTGACAAGATAAAAAATATTTGTTAGGGTAACAGGCCCTGAACCAAGCAAGCTTGTAATTCATTGTTTGATAACAAAATACACCATTTACTCGGAGAAAAATATCATGTCAGAAATCTCATCGAAAACTAAAACAACAACTTCCATACCAACTCAAGTGAGTGAAGAAGACTTCAATGAATTGATCGATCCACACCTTTCTATGCCGAAACGTGGGCCAAAATGTCAAATCGGCTATCATAAACTATTTAATTACATTTTGAAGGTGCTTTAGACGGGTAAGTACTGAAGCATGAATTATGAGGTATTTTAAGAGAAGCCAATTTTGAACATTGAACCAATATTCCTCAAAATATTTTCAACTTCATTGACCAAATTATCGAAAGAAGAATAAGCTTCAAAAGGTAACCACCAATATTTAATAAAACGCCATAACATTTCAATAATGTTTAATTCTGGAGAATATGTGGGTAAAAATTTAAGAAAAACGCCTTTTTTTTCCCATTTATCTATATTTTCAATGAATTTATAACGGGTATGAATTGAAGCATTATCTAAAATAACTATTCTTTTTTTCCCAGAATTAATCTCAGAAAATTTATCAAAACAGGCAATAACAACATCACTATCAACAGTACAATCAAAACTTGCCGGATTCAAAACGATTATCAGGTGTTAAAAAACCTAACACATTTAAACGTTGACTGTTTTCTGAGGGCACTTCTATTGTTGTTCCGATGGGTTGCCA
>LUTY01002587.1 GCA_001640045.1 Candidatus Thiomargarita nelsonii
TTAGGCGGCTCGTCCATATCAAATAAGCCATGACAGGAAAAGTGAATATGGGTTTTATCGTCGAGTGCGGTGAGAACAGCGGCGCGGGTGGCGGCATCTTCACAGAGTAATTGTTGCTTAGGGAATAAAGCGGCAATAGCAGCCACTTCCGCAGGGCCATATTCGAGGGGATTTTGATCCTTAGCGGTGGGATTGCCAATGCCTAATAGGGACAGCGGCGCATCAGCATAAGGCTGAGTTTTGTGAAGGGCAGTTTGTAACAGACGGGCGGAGGGCACAAAGCTAAAAGTAAAATCGGTGCCAGCGTGTAGTGGCAACAGGTTGAGTGTGTCCATCGGGATTAGCACCGCCTGTGAGTGACCGAGTTGTTTTAAGCGTTTAACCAACGGGGTTATCAGTCGCTGGCTTAGTAGCGGTAGAATTTCTATCAAGACTGAGCCTAATACTTGAAGATCAGCCCCCTACCGTGCCATGCAAATAACGCCGTGTTTCTTCATTGTCATAAAGCAAGCCACTTAAATCTTCGGTGGAAAAATCATCCAACCAAACCACTTCAGTCTCTCCCTTTGCGGGAACAATCAGTGCCAAACTTCCTTTCGGCGTAGTCAACAAATACACCAGCGGCTGTTTTAAGGTCGTTGCCAACTGACAAATCGACTGAAAGTTAAGACCTTCAGGCAGAAAGTCAGGCATCGTTTGGCGTATAGTCTCGACAAGAGTAGCCAACCGGGTACGTGCCAATTTGAGATCAGCTAAAACTTCAGCTCTGGAACGGGTATTTTCTTGACCCGCCGTGTACATTTCCTTTTCCAATGCTTTCACTTGCACACTGGCTTCTGTATAAGTTTGTTGATCTGTTTCAGAAGCCATTTTCAGTAAAGTCGCGTTATAGGTTTCGCTAAAGGCGCGAGTTCTGCCTTGCTCTAAGGTGACTATCGCCTCATCAAAATGGCCTAACTTGGCTAGGCAATAGCTTGCCCGTGCGGCTAAATCTTGATTTTCTGCCAATTCTGCTTGCAGCCCTTCAGCACTACCTTCATCCAGCGTGTAGAGTGTTTCGGTGGCTTTCTCCAGATTGTCCGCTCGCGTCCCACGAATGCGATCACTATAAGCATTCGCCAGATTGTTCATGGTGGATGCCCACTCCACCGGCATGTCCTTCTGGGTTATCACCTGCAAAGCCGCTTGATAGCCTTCTATGGCTTTCTCCAGATTGTCCGCCCGCGTCCCACGAAGGCGATTTTGATAAGCAATCGCCAGATTGTTCATGGTGGTTGCCCAGTCCACTGGCATGTCCTCTGGCGTTCTCACCTGCAAAGCTGCTTGATAGTATTCTATGGCTTTCTCCAGATTGTCTGCACGATTGTCTAATGGATTTTGGGCGTAGCTATTGCTAAGTTCACCCTGCAATACACTCCATAATTGCGGGGCAGTGGTTTTAGAGACGTAGGTAAGTACCGAACCATGAATTTTAAGGTTTTTTGGAGTCCAAAGCTTTAGCTTTGGGCTGGTGATTTAGTAACATCCAAAGCTGAAGCTTTGGACTCCAAAATCTACGAGAATTCATGATTCAGTACTTAAGTGCTTGTTGACATAGTGCGATACGCTGCGGCATTGCTCTTATATCATTGATTTTGTCTATTTTTTTGCTTAACGCCAATAGTGCTTGAATTTCATTGTGTTCCATTATGATATCTTATTGTATGGGGTTGTGGTGATAATGATAAAAAGCAGTGCTCAAAAAACCTTAGCCTCACCAGAATCACCGTTCAAATTATTTAGGAATAAGTCTATTTAATACCATTATTCGACAGGCTGATTGTCTCCACTACCCGGACTCCCATTTGGTGTATCACGCGGTGGTTTTGGCAACATGGTGTTATTACCGTTCATAGCAATTGCCAATAATCTCTTGTACCAATCGGGGTGCGTTTCTTTCCACTGTCGTCTCGCCTCATTCAAAACCGCATCACCCTTATCATACTCGTTCAGCCATCCTTTGAGAGTGTTGACGTAAGTTTCTGATTCTTGAGCCTCGACTTCTTTGAGATGCGCTGCAATTCGTTCCCATTTGGTGTCGCTCATCATTATTACTCCTTATTGAGGTTACTGCCATTATCTTTTTAACCAACAGTTAAAAAATTCTTTGAGCCTATTTTTGATGGCTTTAGAAAAAAACAATAATAAAACCAGTATCACTGTGATGGTATAGATGCTGGCATTGCTAGAAAGATAGTGTAGCAATTCCATGATAACATTGCTGTCTTCTCGCGGTTCACGCGCAAAGATGTTGCCGATTTCCGCTAAAATGATCAAAATAACCAATACATGCCCTAGAATATTCAATCGTTCATTCACTTGCAGTCGCCGCCCTTCTAAATAAGCGTGCCAGCGATTACGTGCGCCTGTTAGATAAGTGACTTCGCCTTGCAGATATTCTTGGTGATCGTGCAATTTGTTCATCTCTTCAGAGAAATCATCCAGTAATGGCTTAAATGAGCCAAATTGCCAAGTGATTTGCCAACGGGTTTGGGTGGCTTGCAAGAGACG
>LUTY01002588.1 GCA_001640045.1 Candidatus Thiomargarita nelsonii
GTAATATCTAAGGCTGGACTTTCGCGCAAATCATCAATATCTGCCTTGAATGCTAAACCTAAACATGCAATGACTGGACGTTTAAATTCATCTGCTGCTGTTCTAATTTTTTCTAAAACATGACTAGGTTTGCTATCGTTAATCTCTCTAGCTGTACTAATCAAACGCGCTTCATCAGGCGCGGAATCGACAATAAACCAAGGATCAATGGCAATACAATGTCCGCCCACTCCGGGCCCCGGTTTTAATACATTGACTCGTGGGTGACGGTTAGCCAGCTTGATTAATTCCCATACATTAATTTTTAGTTTGTCACAGATAATAGATAATTCATTAGCAAAGGCAATGTTGACATCACGAAACGCATTTTCTGTCAATTTGCTCAGTTCAGCAGTACGCGCATTCGTTATCAGGCATTCTCCACGTACAAAAGTTTTATAAAGTGCCGTTGCCAACTCTGAACATTTAGCACTCATGCCACCGATAATTCGGTCATTGGCAACTAATTCTTGGAGTACATAACCGGGGAGTACTCGTTCTGGGCAATGTGCCACTCTAATATCTGCTTCTTCACCGGCTTGTTGCGGAAAATTAAAATCCTCACGCGCCTGTGCCAGCCATTGAGCCATTTTTTCAGTGGTACCCACCGGAGACGTGGATTCTAAAATCACCAAATTGCCTTTTTCTAAAACCGGAGCAATCGCTTTAGCAGCGGCTTCTATATAAGAAAGATCGGGTTGGTGATTGTTTATTAAGGGAGTGGGGACAGCCACTAAAAAAGCATCGGCTTTTTCCGGGGTTGTCGTGGCACGTAGTTTACCCGTTGTCACAACACTTTTTACCACAATATCCAAATCCGGCTCAACAATGTGGATTTTACCCTGATTAATGGTGTCAACAGCATGTTGGGAGACATCAACACCCACGACTTCGATACCACGAGACGCAATGACAGCGGCTGTCGGTAAACCAATGTATCCTAAACCGATAACAGATATTTTCTTAAAGTCCATGAACTTGTTTTAACCTGGTAATAATTCTTAAACTGGCTTTTCCATCTCCGTAAGGATTAAGGGCACGACTCATATTCTCATAGTTTACTTTATCGTCCAAAAGTTTTTGGCATTCGGAGACGATTTTATTTTGATTAGTTCCCACTAACAACACCGTACCCGCTTCCACCGCCTCTGGACGTTCCGTGGTTTCACGCATGACTAGGACGGGTTTTCCGAGTGCAGGGGCTTCTTCTTGGATGCCGCCAGAATCCGTCAAAATGATATAAGCTTGGCTCATCAGAGAGACAAAGGGCAAATAATCCAGTGGATCAATTAGGTGAATGTTTTGGCAATTGCCAAGTATTCGTAGCACTGGTTCTCTGACGTTTGGGTTGAGATGAACCGGGTAAACAATTTGTAAATCTTCACGTTGGGCTAAGAGCTTTAGTGCATGGCAGATGTTCTCAAACCCTGTACCAAAGTTTTCCCGCCTATGTCCCGTCACAAGCACTAAACGTTTGTGTTTAGACAAAAATGTAAACTGTGTTTGCACTCTTTGTTGCAGGTTTGGCGAATTTTTAAGTTTATCACTAATTTCCAACAAGGCATCAATAACACTATTACCGGTAATATGGATGGCACTTTCCTTAATACCTTCAAGCAATAAATTTTCTTTGGCCAGTTGGGTGGGAGCAAAATGCAAGTCCGCTATCCCGGCTGTGAGTTTACGGTTAATTTCCTCCGGCCACGGTGCGTAGATATTACCAGTACGCAACCCAGCCTCCACATGCCCCACTGGAATGCGTTGATAATACGCTGCCAGTGTTGTTGCCAAAGTGGTGCTGGTATCACCATGTACTAATATTCTATCAGGCTGAAAATCTTTTATAACCGTTTTTAAACCGGTTAAAACCGAGCAAGTGACATCAGTTAAGTCTTGCTCAGCTTGCATGATATTTAAATCATAAGAAGGCTTAATGGCAAACAAGTCTAAAACTTGATCCAACATTTCACGGTGCTGGGCGGTCACACAAACCTTTGAGTCAATGTTTTCTTCAGCCTCAAGAGCTTTAACCACCAGTGCCATTTTGATGGCTTCAGGGCGGGTGCCAAAGACAGTTAGGATTTTCAATTAGTTATCACTTATTAAATTAAGATAAGTAAAATATGAATAGAAGAAAAATGGTACTAATAAGGTAGAATAATAAGATGGTTCATAAGTAAACATTCTAAATCTAGTTACTTCGCCAACATTATCGGTGATAGTATTCTGCAACCACATTATTTCGTAATAGGGTGTATATAATATAAAAACACCTACTAGGCTAAGTGTAAAATTAATCCAAATGATTTTAATAAAATATTCATCTTTTAGTTTATTTGTTAAAGCGGCTGCATAAAAAGTAAGAACTTGAATATATATAAACAATAAATAGAATATAGAAATTAGATAGGTGTAATAATCTACACCGTTTATTATATGAACAATAATAAATGGCGAAAATACTAAAAAATACTTTGTTACTATCAATTTATAATTTTGTGTTATAAGC
>LUTY01002589.1 GCA_001640045.1 Candidatus Thiomargarita nelsonii
GCGAAAACCAAAATTATTTGATAAAAGGACACAAACGGGTTGTTGTCAAATGTTTTTGGGAAAATATCGAAGGTACACTTGAGACAGTGTTTAAAGAGCCCCTTGCCATGGATAAAATCGCTGGAGAGTATGTACCCAAACCCTTAGATTATGGATATGCGGATAATGTCAACAAACGAGGACCTTATTTCGTAACGGAATACGTTGAAGGTGCCATAGATGGGGAATCTTGGTTAGAAAAATACGGACCACTTTCCAAAGAAAATGGCTTACAGGTGGGCTTACAAATTGCAGAAGGATTGCAACCGTCTGTGAGCCGGCTTTCCAAGCATGGGGAATTTTCTCAATAAGGCTTTCATCATGACCGTCGATGGCATCCCACTGAAAGTCAACGCCCGGCGATACAATCAAACGATCATAAGGTATTGTTGTTCCTCCTTGGAGACGAACAGTTTTAGTATTCGCTTCAATGCCAATGGCGGTGTCATATACCATATTGATACCATATTGACTACTCAATTTGTCGTAGCTGAATTTGATGGAATCAATAGAGCGTGTACCCGCTAACACTTCATTGCTCATAAAGCAAGTGTGATAGTGTTTGTTTGGTTCAATCAGGGTGACATCAATCATGTTAACCGCTTTGCGAATATATTTTGCGGCAATGACACCGCCCGCGCCTCCGCCGATAATCACCACTTTTTTCTTAGCTTTTGGTGCGAGAAAATAATAACCAGCGATACCAACAGCCGCTGTACCTGCCGCTAGGCCCAAAAAATGTCTACGAGTGAGGTTTGACATTTAGGATACTCCTTTTGATGTCATGTGATATCAATTTGCAATCAGGTCAAACATTCTAAAATGTTTGATACCCAAAACACAATTAACTATATAAATCAAATATTTATTAATTTAATAGTCTATTATAATTTAATAATTAATAAAATTTTTATTGTATTATTTATCAAAGATTTAATATTAAAATACTCAAATAAAATAATGTATTATAAATTATAAATCATACTATTATATAAAAAAAGTATTTATTTATAATAATGATTGAGGTATAATTATAAAAAAAGCCATTTTATGAATGACGGACCTTCAGGAGTGCAAGGCGTACCTTGCACCGAAAAAACGTCAAACCTTCGCTATTTGACATCTGTCAATGACCAAGCATAAGCACAATCCAAATGAACACGCACACTCATTAAACCATCCAAACCATCTTCAATGATCGTATTCAAAGGAGAGCGATTTTCAAAGCGACGATGAGCTTGATTAATCCAATACGTTCCCATTTCAGAATTATGAGGATAAGTCGTGCGTAAGGCTTCACTGATCGCCAGCAAATGTTCCACCCGTTCCATGACATTGGACGCATTTGGCAACGGTGTGTTCTCATGATAACGGCGCAAAGCCCGAGAACGAGTTCCCTTGGGCAAATCGAGAATTTTTATCTGATCAACAGCCTTAACTCGCCAATTCTCAAGAATATCCATAATCACATGAGTCAACGCTATACGTTTTTGAAGTGTTATTTTATTTTGCATTTCACAAACCAATGAGTTTTTTAAAAATTCGACGCAGAGCGTCGAGGCATGCATTCCCACGCAGAGCGTGGGAACGAGAAAACGAGAAATATTCAAGTTTTTTTCTCGTTCCCACGCTCTGCGTGGGAATGCATGTAGCGACGCTCTGCGTCGCGTATTAAAAAGTTGCACATCACGTTAAAATATTTATCTGAAATACTATAGTTCAAGACTTAAACCCCATACAACACAAACGCCGCCCAATACACCGGATTAGCATACTTACCGCCCTTATTCAAAAATTCCCGCTTAGTCGCCGTCAACGCTTCCACCTGTCCCACGCCCGCCTTGAGCTTAGCAAAAAAACTCGTGACAAACGCCGTCGTCACTTCATCTGAAATCGACCATAAAGTGAGAATAGTATTTTTATTGCCCGCCACATACAGCGCATAAGGCAATCCCATCACCCCTTCGCCGCCGACAACTTCACCTAAGCCGGTTGAACGTAGCTCCGCTCCGTTACTGCGTTTCACACCCAATAAGACCATCAAATCACTCTTTAAATTATAGCCAGCCCATTCGCCAGCGGTGACGTAACCATCAATGCCCGCTGGATTGTTGATTTGTCCCAAGACGATAGATGATAATTCTGGCACTTGGGGACTGAGGTAGCCATGTGCTGAAAAAACGATATAGCGGTAGTTGGCTAACACGCCTTGTTGATTGAGGCTTTGTAATTGGCTTTCCGTCGCCTCAGCTTTTTTGTATATCTGCGAATTTTTAAAGAGTTTTCCTAATTGTTCAAGTTCTTGTAAGGTGCCGGGTAGAGTTTTCCATTTGATGTCAAGTTGCCTAAAGGCACGGACATAATCACCCTCGCCACGCACCATCAATTCGGCCATTTTAAAATCGGTCTCAGTGGGCGGTTTTTGAGCGGCGGCAACGCTTTCATAAATCGGCGCACCCATCGCAAATAAAGTCTCCCGTTTTTTCAGGCTTTTATAAGCTTTGTCGC
>LUTY01002590.1 GCA_001640045.1 Candidatus Thiomargarita nelsonii
TGGCGATTTAGTATTGATTGATGCTGGGGCAGAATTTGATTACTATGCCTCTGATATAACACGCACTTTTCCCGTCAATGGGCATTTTACGCCGGCCCAAAAAACCATTTATGAATTGGTACTCAAAGCACAACAGGCGGCTTTCAAAAAAATTGTTCCTGGCAAACCGTGGAATGCAGCCAATGAAGCTGCCGTCGAAGTTGTCACTCAAGAATTTATCAAATTAGGTTTACTCGTTGGCAAATATGAAGCTTTAATAGAAGAAGAAGCCTACAAACGCTTTTTTGTGTCCCGTATTGGTCATTGGTTAGGTATGGACGTACACGAACCGAGCAATTATAAAATAGATGGATTGTGGCGAGAATTAGAACCGGGGATCGTGATGACCGTTGAACCTGGCATCTATATTCCTGCCAGTGAAGATATAGCGGAGGAATGGTGGAACATTGCGATTCGCATAGAAGATAATGTGCTGATAACAGAAAGCGGCTATGAACTGCTAACGGGCGCTTTGCCTAGAACGGTGGCAGAGATTGAGGCTTTTATGGCGGGTAAATAATATAATTTTCCCACGCGCCTTGTAGGAGTCCAAACTTTAGTTTGGATGTCCAAACTAAAGTTTGGACTCCTATCATTCTCGTTTTGCTCACCACTCAAAAAAAAATGGCAAATTTTGGAAATTTTTCCGTCTTTTAATCATACTGTCATTTGACTCAAAAAATCTGTTTATTCCGTTAATCCGTTGTACTTGATTTTTATTAGGTATAAAACCATGAAAATTAAAATATTTTTTGAAAAAAGCTTAGCGATTCTATTATTTGGATTACTAATATCCAGTGTCTGTGCTGCTGAATTGACGTTTAGCCCCCAAAACCCGTCAGTCGAGATTGGGGGGGAAATCACTTTATCGGTATCGGGTACAAGCGGGGTGGTGCAATGGAGTGCGTTCAAGGGACAAATTTCTGGCACTGGTACGCAAGTCACTTATTGGGCACCTGATGATGATGATCAGGTGGGCACGGATGCCGTAACTGTCCTGGATGAGGCGGGCAATATAGGAGTCGTCAAAATCATCATTTTGCCAAAAGACACGGGAACTCCTTCTCAAGAAAATGCGGTGTGGGAAGTTTTTACCCATCGAAGTGATGTCCAGGCGATTGTTGTATCAGAAGATGAGCTTTGGGTAGGCACAAAGGGTGGCTTAGAACAACGGGATGGGGCGACAGGTGAACTTGTGCGCGTCTTTACGACGGTCGATGGGTTGCCAGATAACCGAATTAATGCCCTGTCTATTGATGCCAGCGGCGGGCTGTGGATTGGAACTTGGATTGGTGGTCTCGCCTACCTGAGTGTCGATGGCGATTGGACGGTTTATAGCACCGACAATTCTAAGTTGCCATCCAAATGGGTTAAGGCGCTATCTATTGATTCGAGTGGCGGGCTGTGGATTGGGACAGATGCTGGCCTGGCCTACCTTAGTGTCAGTGGCGATTGGACGGTTTTTAACACCGACAATTCTGGGTTGCCAGATAACAAGATTCATGCCTTGTCTATTGATTCCAGCGGCGGCTTGTGGATTGGGACAGAATTTGGTGGCCTCGCTTACCTTAGTATCGGTGGCGATTGGACGGTTTTCAACTCAGAGAACTCAGACTTGCCATCCAACTGGGTTAGGACTTTGTCTATTGATTCCAGCGGCGGGGTATGGATTGGGACAAATGGTAAGGGTATCGCCTATCGTCATGTCGGTGGCGATTGGACTGTTTATAATACCGAGAATTCTGATTTGCCTTCTAACTATATTTTGGCTCTGTCTATTGATGCCAGCGGCGGGCTGTGGATTGGGGCACATAATGCCCTCGTTTACTTTGATGGCAATTGGACTATTTATAATAAAGAGTTGCCATCCAACACGGTTGCAGCCCTGTCTTTTGATGCCAGCAGTCGGCTGTGGATTGGGACTTGGGGTGGTGGGCTCGCCTACCGCAGTGTCGCTGGCTATTTTCGGATTTATAAGAGCAAAAATATAGGCTTGCCATCCAACACGGTGACAGCCTTGTCTATTGATTCCGGCGGCGGACTGTGGATTGGGACTTGGGGTGATGGCCTTGCCTACCGCAGTGTCAGTGGCAATTGGACGGTTTATAACACTAATAACTCAGATTTGCCATCCAACTGGCTTAAGGCGCTGTCTATTGATTCCAACGACGGCTTGTGGGTTGGGACTTCTGATAGTGGCCTCGCCTACCGCAGTGTCAGTGGCGATTGGACGGATCATAACGCTGGCTTGCCAGATAAGAATATTAATACGCTGTCTATTGATTCCAATGGCGGACTGTGGGTTGGGACTGAGCAAGGTGGTCTCGCTTACCGCAGTGTCAGTGGCGATTGGACGGTCATTGATAACTCTAAGTTACCCTCTAATACTATTTCTGGTATTTCTTTTGATTCCAGCGGCGGCGTGTGGATTAGAACAACAGGTGAGGGACTGGCCTATCGCAGTGCAGATGGCGATTGGATGCTTTATAACTCTGAAAATTATGGCT
>LUTY01002591.1 GCA_001640045.1 Candidatus Thiomargarita nelsonii
CTTGCGTGATTATTTGACTAAAGTGATCACTGAATGGAAACGTGAGGCTTTAGATGAAAAAACTCAAACAGAATTAAGCAAACTGGAAAATGAGTCTTGATCCGCCGCTAATTCGTCAAAAATGTAAATGGGCTTATTTTCTAAGATCGCTGCGACAAAAGCCAATCTTTTCTTTTGCCCCGTAGATAAGTCAAGCTGGGTGAATTCCCCTTCCCGATATTTGGTTTTCTTCTCCAATTGCATTAGGCGCAACAATCCTTTGACTTGTTTGTCATCAATAGTTGATAAGCCATACAGTTTATCGAACAAGTGAAAATCGGTAAAAATAATCGCAAATAATTCACGGTAACTCGCATATTGGTTTCTATCAATTGGCTCACGATTCAAATCCAGAGAACCGGTGCTTGGATAATACAAGCCAGTCAACAATTTCAACAAAGTGGATTTGCCGCTGCCATTACCGCCTACAATAAACACCATTTCCCCTTTTTCAATCGAAAGATTAATGGGACCGATAGAAAATAAAGGCTTGCCATGTTTATCTTGATAAGAGAAAGTTGCTTTATCAAGCTGGATTTCCTTGAACCCATCAGACACTAAAGGCGGTTGTTTTTGAGAATACATTTCAATGATAACCCCATCCAGTTGTGTTTCGAGTTCACTTAAGTTTTCTAAAGCCACATTGCTTTGGGATAAGGTTGGTAAAGATGACACCACCATGCCTATTGGTCCAATAATGAATAAAATCGTCGTCGATATTTTGTAGATTTCATCGGCATGACTGGCGTGGAATGAGGGTACAATAAAGACTAAAATCGCTAGCAACAGGTAAAAAGATATACGAGAAAACATTAAGGTGGTGACTTGTTGTAAACCTACATTGACCTTAAGTTGTTCGGTTTCCTTAGAAAGCGTGTCGATATGATCAAATAAGTCATCACTTTTTTGACGGTTCATTTTGAGTTCTTTAAAACCGTCTAAAAGATGACTGAAATACTCGAAAAATTTCGCCTCCTTTTGGGTGGCAATATGGAGTTGTTTGGAAATTGAGATAAAAAATATTGAACATTGGTATCTCAAAGAAGATGGTAGTGAAGTCACCGAAACCATTGCCGTCAAACATGCGTCAAGACAAGCGCATTTAGCTAAGCATAAAGCGTGGTTTGAACAGAAAAAACGGGAAAGACTTCAAAAAAGTAGAGATTTATGGGAAAAAAGAGAAGAATTTTTTCCACATTTAATTTTAGGCGGTGAAGTTGAAAAACAATTAACCAGACTAGGCATTCAGTCTAAATACTTAGATCAAATCATTGAAAAATTGAAACGACTGAACCAATATGCAAAAGAATGGATAGAAGGCACTTATAGCGTTCATAGATTGAGAGAATATGGGCTAGATGTCAGCGGAGAATCTGACAGTACTCTCAGAAAATATGGTCAATTGCGTAAATTCAGATTACCTAATAGGGAAAGAAAACTGTTCGAGCAACATATTAAAACGGGTGATTTGCGTTTTCATTTTTATCCCGATGAAGAAACTAAAACGATTTATGTTGGATACATTGGTGAACATCTTCCTACCATAAAGTTTAACTGAAGCTTTTAGGAGAATTCATGCCAAGCCTCAATGACGTGCAAGGTACGCCGGTAACGAATGAGTCGCGGCTTGATGAGGGATTTAATTTATGTCTGACACACCTGAAATAGAAGAATTAATAAAAGAACTCCTGCCAAGCTTTGATTTACAACCAGCTTGGATAGAAGAACTACTTGATTTAGTTATTCAAAAATATCCATCCTTAGATGTGCATGGTAGTAAAGAACAATTAAAGCGAGACATTAAAAAAATTATTGAGAATGCTGTTAGCCATGATTTTTGATGAAATAAAAATCCATAATCTTTTTTCCTACTACGGTGAACAGGTTTTTGAGCTACGCAAACCTTCAGAAGGCCGTAATATTGTTCTGATTTCAGGCCGCAATGGCTTTGGCAAAACCAGTCTGTTGAACAGCGTCAAATTATTATTTGGTGGTGTCACAGAATCCTTACGTCGCTCGATACAGCGAGGGCGTATGCCTACTGAACGTCAATATATATTAGGGACTGGCGAGGATTGGTTAGGTATGATGAATCGCCGGGCGTATGTTGAAGGGCAAAACGAGTGCGGCATTCAGATTATTTGGCAAGAAGAGTTAGGCAATGTGCAAGTTTATCGTCGTTGGGTAGTCAATGGTGATAAGGTTGATAAGGAACTCATTATAAAAGCCAGCTTTCTCCCAGAAATGATAAGTGATACAGCAGCACAAGACTTTCTCAATGAACGTTTGCCGCTCGATTACTTGCCGTTTTTTTTCTTTGATGGTGAACAAATTCAAGAGTTGACTGAAGCTAATGCAGCGGTACAACAACAGCATATAGAACGCTTACTCAATATTTCACCTATCAATACCTTGCGTGATTATTTGACTAAAGTGATCACTGAATGGAAACGTGAGGCTTTAGATGAAAAAACTCAAACAGAATTAAGCAAACTGGAAAATGAGT
>LUTY01002592.1 GCA_001640045.1 Candidatus Thiomargarita nelsonii
AGTGGATTTTGTGGTTCAAGAGACTGAGAATCTAGGTGTGAATCGCCGAGCAGAGGATTTGGCTTACGTTATTTATACTTCTGGTTCGACCGGGAGGCCGAAGGGTGTTTCATTACCACAAGCTGCTTTAGTCAATTTACTACACTGGCAAGTTCAACAACCTAGTTTGGATAAAACCGAAACTACCTTGCAGTTCACATCCTTAAGTTTTGATGTATCTTTTCAGGAAATTTTCAGCACTTTTTTCAATGGTGGTCAACTGGTCTTAGTAAATGAGGAAACACGTAAAGATGCAAGTGCATTGCTAAAATATTTGTCTGAACAGAAAATTGAACGTTTGTTTATGCCTTATGTCATGTTGCAACATTTAGCACAACATCTGGAATCTTCTAATCATGATGCACTTAGATTACAAAATATTATTACTGCTGGTGAACAATTGCACATTACACCAGCCATACACAGCTTGTTTAAAACGTTACCACAGTGCCGTTTATATAACCAGTATGGGCCCAGTGAAAGTCACGTTGTGACGGCATTTACACTATCTTTAGATAAAGATATTTGGATGGATTTACCTCCTATTGGCCAACCAATCGCCAATACTCGCATCTACATTCTGGATGCAGCACACCAACCCCAACCACCTAACCTCCCTGGTGAACTGTGCATTGCTGGTGCTGGCTTGGCACGAAGCTACCTCAACCGCCCCGAACTGACTGCTGAAAAGTTTATAGAAGTAGAACTCTTCAGCAAAACCGAACGTATCTACAAAACGGGCGACTTAGCTCGCTGGCTTCCTGATGGCAATTTAGAATATCTAGGACGCATTGACAACCAAGTCAAACTACGAGGCTTCCGCATAGAACTAGGCGAAATCGAAGCCGTACTCAGTCAACATGAAGCGGTTAAAGAAGCTGTTGTAACACTGTATGAAGCGGATGACAATAAACGTTTAGTGGCCTATTTGAAAGTTAAAAGTGAAAAATTTGAGGGTTCACTTTTCACTGAACTAAAAGAATGGCTCAAAACGCGGTTGCCAGATTACATGGTTCCAAGTCATTTCACCGTGTTGGATAAACTGCCTTTGACTCCGAACGGTAAAATTGATAGGAAAGCCTTACCAGCACCAGAGATTGAAATTTCCACTGGTACCAAGCCAGCTACGCCGACCGAAGAGTTATTGGCTGGATTAATGGCTTTTGTCCTCAAATGCGAAGCCATTAATCAAGATGATAACTTCTTTGAACTGGGTGGACATTCCTTGCTTGCCACTCAATTAATTGCTCGTATCCGGGATAGCTTTCAGATTGAACTGCCAGTGCGAGCCATTTTTGAGCATCCACAATTATCAACTTTAGCAAAAGCGATTGAAACAGCCACTGGCACGGTCAGCTTGCCAGCTATTGAAGTGCAGTCAGAAGAATCTCCGAAAATTTTGTCTTATGCCCAGCAACGCTTATGGTTTTTGAACCAGTTTGAAGATAATGGCAGTGCAACCTATAATATGCCAGCCGCTTTGTTGTTGTCTGGTGAACTAAATCTAGCGGCATTGCAACAGAGTTTACATTGGTTGCAGGAACGTCATGCCAGCCTACGCACTTATTTCCCAACTCATGCTGGCAAAGCGACAGCACAGATTCAAACCATTGATAAGATTGAAGCTTTACGGGTTCATGATTTGCGTATGCTGACCGATGAAGTTCAAAATAATGAAGTTCAAAACTGGCTCAATAGTTACGCTTTAACGAAGTTTGATTTAGCCACTGGCCCGTTATTTAAAACCGAGCTGTTACAATTGAATGAAACACAGTCGGTATTATTGCTGAATATGCACCACATTATTAGCGATGGTTGGTCAATGGGTGTATTCATTCGGGATTGGCAACATGCCTATACGGCTTTTGCCCAGAATGCAGAACCGAGTTTGGCTTCACTCACGATTCAATATAGTGATTATGCGGCTTGGCAAAGAAATTGGTTACAAGGTGAAGTGTTACAACAACAAGTTGACTACTGGATGCAGCAACTCATTGGCAGCCCAGAATTGTTGGAACTGCCAACCGATAAACCGCGTCCGCCCCAGCAAAGTTACCAAGGTGCACATTATGCCCATTGGTTGTCAGCAACACTTAGCCAATCTGTCACTTTATTGAGTCAGCAACAAGGTGTGACTGTATTCATGACTTTGTTGGCCAGCTTTAATATTTTGCTGTCACGCTACAGTCGCCAAAACGATATCAGTGTGGGTAGTCCGATTGCTAATCGAACTCATAGCCAAACCGAAGATATCATCGGTTTCTTTGTCAATACTTTAGTATTGCATTCCCGACTCCAACCACAACAAAGCTTTATTGATTTATTGCTTCAAATTCGTCAAACCTGTTTGGAAGCAAATGCTCATCAAGACATTCCGTTTGAGATGCTGGTTGAACAACTGCAACCGACCCGCCGCCTAAGTCATCACCCTCTGTTTCAGGTGATGTTGGTTCGGCTTTAGCCAATACGTTTTGAATTTCTTCTATATCTAATTGATTTTCCATA
>LUTY01002593.1 GCA_001640045.1 Candidatus Thiomargarita nelsonii
GTGTTGTATATTACTTACTAAAACTCGGTAGTTTGGTGATTACTAACACGATGTGCAACTTGATCAAATTGTGAGGAAATTGTTTTCCAAACACATTTTAAATTTTGATGCAGTAACGACTAAGTAGAGTGTAATCCACTGCTTTTCATTATGATGGATTATGCGATGTGATACACCCGACATTTAGGGCTGTACCCAGAAGATTTTTAAGGAATCGTTTGTACACAGCTTGAGGTAATAATAATGACGAAATTTTCTTTGACACTGATACTTTCTGTTGCATGCAATACTGCATTAGCAGCAGGCGAACAAGGGATCCCGATGGGTCCTTTTCAAGTCATTCCTGAAATAGAAGTGACCTTAAAATATGATGACAATGTGACACTCGCTGACGGCAAAAATCTGGAAGAAATAGATTCATTTGTGACCATACTCCGTCCCCAAGTCGCATTCTTAATGCGGCAACGCGCCCAAACCTACTCGGTGATTTTAGGCACTGAGGTAGGATTTTACGCTGACAGTTCAGATGATGATTATATTGATGTTTTTGTAAAAGGGAATGCAAACTGGCGGCTCGCCCGCTCTGCGGACTTATCTGTGGGTGCTCATTACATGAGAGGGCATGACCAACGCGGTAGTACCGATCGTGGACGTGCCACTGAGCCTGATACATGGGATGAATTTGGTGTCAATGGCTTGTTCCAATATGGGGAGCAAGAGAGAATTGGTTTTGATGCTGAAATCGGATATACCACCCGATCTTACAAGGATTTTATTCGTGAGGAAAAATTGGATGACAGCGATCGAACGGATCTGACAGGCAGGGTGTATTATCGGGTACTACCTAAAACCCGTTTGTTCTTTGAGGCCAGTTACAGCATGATAGAATATCAAGAAGACTTTGCAACAAGCAACCTGCAGCGAGCCGACAGTGATGTATCCAATTATTCTATAGGTGCAACCTGGACTGCGACTGCAAAAACAAAGGGAACTGCTCAAGTGGGGTATTTGAAGAAGGAATTTGATTCAAATGCAACTGATGACAGATTTGAAGACTTTTCCGGTACCAGTTGGAAAGTGGCTGTAGAGTGGAAACCAATGCCTCGTTCAATTATAGATATTTACACAGGTAGATATACCAGCGATACCACAGGTATCCATGTAGGGGGGCTACAGGAGACACAAGATTTCTCAGTGAATTGGAGGCATAACTGGATGCCACGTATATCTACGATGGTGGGTCTGTATTTTGCTCAGACTGACTATCCAGGTGGCACCGGAAGAACATTAGGATTGGATGAACGCTCAGATGATATCATTAACTTTGATCTTGGAGCCAGTTATCAATTTATCAAATGGGCTAGTCTCACAGCCGGTGTGAGCTTTACAGAAAGAGACTCAAATTATGACACCGACGATTATGATCGGAACCTCTACTATCTCACACTCAAGGCTGCTCTTAACTGATCTGAAACGAAATACTATCTCGTTTTAGAGTTTTAGATTTTCTTTTTTAAAAGCTATGTAGGGTGTGTTTCGCTCAGCGAAACACACCCTACATAGCTCTGTAGCTAAAGTGCTAAGCGGATATAATCTATACATTTGTTCATCTGAACGCCTTTTTGCTTTTAACAGCACAGTTAGAATATTTTCTAACTCTCTCTATAAACAATTGTGGAGAATCATTGATGAAACCGAAATATAACATTTGGTTTTTAACACTACTTTTTAGTTTTATAAGCAGCTGTTCTTCCATACCAGACCAATATGAAACAGAACCATTGCCTAATGAAGAACCAACGTTTAATGAAGAACCAATCATTAATGAAGAACCAATCATTGAGAATACAGAACTACACCTTAACCCCGCACCAGCAGATATACCTGAAAACATAGAGCCAGAGCTGAATCCTGATGAAATCTTATCAAGCTACCGGCTAGGCAAGGGAGACAATATAAGTATCAAAGTCTTTGGAGAACCTGATTTTAGTGTGACAGCTAACGTAAGTAAAGAAGGCAGCATTTCTTATCCCTTTTTAGGAGAAATAAAGCTTGCAGGTTTAACCGTCAATCAAATAAAACAAAAAATTACTTCAGGTCTCAAGGGCGACTACCTGATAGATCCCAAAGTGACGGTCACAGTGTTGCAATATCGACAACTCTTTGTGAATGGGGAAGTCAAAGCACCCGGCGGTTATGCGTTTGAACCCGGCATGACAGTTAATAAAGCCATTTCTTTGGCGGGGGGGTTCGCGGAGACTGCCTCACGCGATGAAATTTTCGTCATCCGTGACGGAAATAAAACAATGACACCATCACCGGCTAAACTTGAAACTTATCTTGGTCCAGGGGACATTATTATTGTCAAGGAATACAAAAAATTTTATGTCAATGGCGCAGTTAAAAGCCCAGGCAGCTATGAATATATTCGAGGAATTACTGTTGAAAAAGCCATTTCAATCGCAGGTGGGTTGGGTGAATATGCGACTAGCTGGAGTAAAATTTATATTATCCGTGACAGAGACGAAACGCAAACACCGACTC
>LUTY01002594.1 GCA_001640045.1 Candidatus Thiomargarita nelsonii
TTAACAGCTTGGCCCAATTAGTGGATACTGGAATCCTTTACCATCCAAAGCTCTGACTAAACCAAATATTCCCAACAATACCAAGGTAGAATGGCAGATAATGAAATACGATATGACGATGACCCAAGTGTAGGGCGTTTGATATCCCATCCCCATGATAATCACACCATTAACAAACAGCAGTAGTAATGCGGCCCAAATACTGGCAGAAAAGGTTTGCCTCAAATGACAACCTACCAATGACGGAGCGCGGCTTTCATATTTAAAGTACAGCCAAGCCAAGACCAAAAAAGCTAAACCGGGGAGTAGCAAGAGATTAATGAGATAAAGGGATTCACTAACAACCGCCAATTGTTGGCAGGATGAGTTTTTTTGAGTGGCTTCTTTATTATTCATGTCGTTTATTTTCCAAAAGTAGCTAATACAACTTCCATTAAAGCATTTACCGTATCAATGTCATCACTCAAGGGTTCAACGAGGGCGGCGCGACAGGCATCCACCGGATCGAAACCATGCTTGATGAGTATCGCCGCATAAACCAGCAAACGGGTGGAAGCCGCCTCTTCTATGTCATGATCTTTAAGTTGACGTAGAGCATTGGTTAAATTAACGAGGCGCAGTGCCAAGCTTTTATCTATATCAGTCTCACCAATGAGAATTTCTTGCTCTATGCTGGGGGTGGGATAATTGAAACGCAAGGCGACAAAACGTTGTCGAGTACTCGGCTTCATGCCTTTGAGCAAATTTTGGTAGCCCGGATTATAGGAGACGACTAACATAAATTCGGGTGGTGCTTGCAAACGCTCATTAGTACGCTCAATCGGTAAAATGCGACGATCATCAGTCAGGGGATGTAAAACGACGGTGGTATCTTTACGCGCCTCAACCACTTCGTCCAAATAACAAATGGCGCCCTCACGCACGGCACGGGTTAATGGCCCATCACTCCAATAAGTCGATTCATGTCCAATCAGATGCCGTCCGATTAAATCGGCGGCGGTCAAATCGTCATGGCAAGCCACCGTGTAGAGAGGACGGCCTAATTGTGCTGCCATGTAGGTGACAAAACGAGTTTTGCCACATCCGGTTGGCCCCTTAATTAAAACTGGTAGTTGATGACGGTAGGCATGTTCAAATAGCGTGACTTCGTTACCTATGGATCTATAATAAGGCATATTGGAGGGATAATTTTCTAAAGTGTCCATTTTTATTTTAGTCCTAGCGAATAGGCAAAACCAATTAGCCCTGTCACGAGTAGCAGCCAACTATACATAATTATTCTCCATCGCCAGCGTACTCGATGCAAACCCATGAAATAGTCTGCAACCATTTGTCCTTTTATTAAGGTGCTGAGTAAAATAGTAGCAATAATAGTAATGCCGCCCAATTCAAGTTCGCCAACCACAAAAGCAAATACGGTGAGCAAAATGAGTATCAACCACACCAAGGTGCAAGGACGCACTATGTATTCAGTATATTCAGTATATTCAGACATGTTTATTTAGCGAATGATGTAAATTAAAGAAAACAGGATAATCCAAACTAAATCAACCATGTGCCAATAAGAGGCACCTGTTTCAACCCCAGTATGATCTTTAGCACTATAGCCACCCTGCCGTGCTTTAAACAATATCGCTGCTAAAATCACCATACCTAAAATAACGTGCATAAAATGGAAAAATGTCAACGACAGGTAAAACATATAAAAAGTATTGGTACTCAGGGTGATACCTTCCGAAAATTTTTCATGAAATTCAATTATTTTAATGAACAAAAAGATCGCGCCCATGAAAATTGCGGCACCGAGCCAGTTAACACAGATTTGTGAGCTATTATTCTTGATAGCAGCGACAGCCCGTACCACAAAAAAACGGCTGGTAATTAGCACGACGGTATTGATAGCACCGAATTCTCGTGTGAGGGTGGATTGACTGGCGTTAAATAATTCAACGTTGTAGCTACGGGCAAACGCATAAGCTACAAAAAAAATACCAAAAACTAAAAGTTCGGCAAAAATGAAAATCCAAATGGCGAAGTCGCCGGGTAAATCCCTTTGCGGCGGGGAGATTGAATTTACCATATCTATGATTTATAAAAAAAACGGGGGCTGTCGCCCCCGCATGGATTAACTTGAACTTAGACACTGGCTCAAACAGTCGTCGAGGCCTCTTCTTCACCACCAATAAAGAAACTGATGAGATAAACCACTAGCCCAATCAAGAAGACAACGCCAGCTATCTCGCGCATCCAGTAAAATAAAACGACCTTTTCTTGCATCACCATAAATGGTAATGGATTTTCTGCCATTCGTGATAAATACACATGCAAAATACCAGCAGCGGTGAGGAATAAGGTGATAAAGACCATGGAGACAGTCATTAACCAAAAGGCCCACATTTCCACAACTTGAGCTTTATTACTATTGGCAGCCGCTCGTCCACGCAGTATGGGCATCGCATAAGAAATGATAGTCAACACAATCATCACGTAAGCCCCGTAAAAAGCTAAGTGACCATGAGCGGCAGTGATCTGAGTGCCGTGG
>LUTY01002606.1 GCA_001640045.1 Candidatus Thiomargarita nelsonii
CATAGAAAAAAATGAAGGTGTGAACGAAGTGACTAACGATATGCTGCCACAAAATGTAAGTGAATGGATAACATGCGACTGAACGTCCATGGGATCGCCATCGTTGTATGCGAAATCGTATCCATAAACATCGTCTACAAAGCCATTGCCATCATCGTCTATACCGTTGCCGGGTATCTCGCCCACATTTATCCAACGATTATCAACCAGATCGTCATGATTGTAATCCACGCCAGTGTCGATCACGGGACGCTCATTCGGTGCCATCGTAGGTTCGCTGCTTTGACTCACTGACAAATTATTATAGGTCAGGCGACCTTCGCCAGTATTGCTCAGCGTTAAGGTTTCTAAAACGGTTGTTGTTTCTTGTGCAATGACTGTGGACGATAAGCCAAACAGGCCTACACACAAAGCCAATTGTGTCCATGGTTTGAGCGAAGTAGCAAGGATTTCTGCTAAATACGCAAGCATACGGGTAAATCGTGCCCCTATCGGCACTTTAGAGCTGTCCATCATTTACCTCCTTCTGATATGGTATAAAAGGAGTCCAAGATAAATCTTGGACTCCTTTTATACAAAAAAAAAGGTGAGTTTTGCGATAGCAAAACCCACCCTACAATAACCCTTCCTACGCTAAGTTTTGTTCCCAAAAGACCTCTGATGTTTTGGAAACCTCAGAGGTCTGGGCGCGGAATTTTTTTTTCTGCTATACCTCACTCTGTTGGCAAGGACATAAGCTCAGCTTCTGGTAAGGGCTCAGCATTGTCTAGCTCGGCTGGTCCCTCCTGAGTCGTGATGTCAGTGTTACTAACAGATGGCAGCCCATCTATGTTCCCTGTCACCATACCCTCGCCTGAGATTGTATGCAATTGAACCCAACCACTATTATTCATCCTGACCCAAATTCCGTCTGGTGAGCCAAAGTCAATAATGACATCCGCCTGAGCATTATTATCCAAGTATCCCGTGGTCATGCTATTGGGTGACAAAGAATGCAATTTAACCCAGGTGCTATTATTCATCCTGACCCAAATGCCATAAGGTGAACCAAAGTCAATAATAACCTCGGCCAGACCACCACCATCCATATCTCCCGTGGTCATGCTCTCCGCTGAGACAGAATGCAATTGAACCCAGGTGCTGTTATTCATCCAGACCCAAATACCATAAGGTGAGCCAAAGTCAATAATAACCTCGGCCAGTCCATTACCATCCATATCTCCCGTGGTCATGCTCTCGGCTGACAAAGAATGCAATTTAACCCAGGTGCTGTTATTCATCCAGACCCAAATACCATCTGGTGAGCCAAAGTCAATAATAACCTCGGCCAGACCACCACCATCTATATCTCCCGTGGTCATGCTCTCGGCTGAGACAGAATGCAATTGAACCCAGGTGCTGTTATTCATCCAGACCCAAATACCATCTGGTGAGCCAAAGTCAATAATGACATCCGCCAGTCCACCACCATCCATATCTCCCGTGGTCATGCTCTCGGGTGATAAGGAATGCAATTTAACCCAGGTGCTGTTATTCAGCCAGATCCAAATACCATAAGGTGAGCCAAAGTCAATAATGATATCGTCCTGACCACTACCATCAATATCACCAATAACCATGCTTATGGGTGAGAGGGGATGAATATCAGCCCAAGAGTCGTTATTCATCCATGCCCAAATACCATATTGTGAGCCAAAGTCAATAACAACATCATTTGGGTTAATACTACAGTATGAAGGTGATACTTGAGTACGCCAATTCGGCTCCTTTTCTGAGAGCCAAGCAATAAAGTCAGCGTCATAAGCCGTCTCATCATTAATTAAGTTGTTGTTTTCTAATTTTATACCCCATGGTGGATCATACAGATCCGTCAAATTCATTAACGCCTCTGGAATTTTTCCGCACAGTTGGTTGTTATACAGATAGAGAACAAGTAAATTGCTCAACTGACCCAGTTCCGGTGGGATTTCTCCGCTGAGTTGGTTGGAAGACAGCCGGAAATCTTGTAAACTGCTCAACTGACCCAGTTCCGGTGAGATAGAACCGCTGAGTTGGTTGAAATCCAGATAGAGAGATTGTAAACTGCTCAATTGACCCAGTTCCGGTGGGATAGTACCGCTGAGTTGGTTGAAAGACAGAAATAGTTGCGATACATGTCCACCGCTACATGTCAGTCCATACCAACTACAAGGCGTATTCGTCACATTCCACCCGGTATTAGTTTTCCAGTTATCACCACCTGTACTATTATAAAGAGCGACAAGAGCTTCACACTCCGGTTTTGGAATTTCAGTAACTGTATCGCAGATAGAGCCCGTCTGAGGCTCAAAATTAGCGTTGACGCTATGGTTAGTGTCCATGGTAACGGAACAACTGCTGGTGCCACTACAGCTACCACTCCAACCGGTAAATGTAGAACCAACATCAGGTGTAGCCGTCAAAGTGACTTCAGTTCCAGAATCGTAATCTTCGGAGCAATCACTACCACAATTAATTCCCGTTGGGGAACTGGTGATTGTGCCGCTGCCTGTTCCGGTTTTTGTGACGGTTAGTGTCTTTTGGATTGGGTCGTTGTCTGTGATTGTCACCACCGCCGGCTCGCCTAATTCGGCACCACCAGTGGGATTGCCTAAGCTGACGCTGAAAGTTTCATCGCTTTCCTGCTCGCTATCGTCAATGATGTCCACTGTAAAAGTCTTGTCAGCGGTATCGCCGTCTGCCCAGTTCAAAGTGCCTGTTGTTTGGGTGTAGTCGTCGGGGGCGGTGGCGGTTTCGTCGCTGGTGGCGTATTCTAGCGATACTGCACCTAGACTGTTTTCTGTACGAGTGACGGTAATAGTTGCGGTGCCGTCTCCTTCATTGATATTGTAATTAGTCGCTGAAAATTGCAACAAACTACAGTATGTAGGTGATATTTGTGTACGCCAATCAGGGTTTTTTTCATCAAGCCAAGTAATAAATGCAGCGTCATAAGCGGTATCATCATTTATTAAGTTGTTGTTTTCTAAACTTAAACGATACAACCACTCATTCAAGTTCATTAACTCAGATGGGATTTCTCCGCATAGTTGGTTGTTATTCAGATAGAGATCCAATAAACTGCTCAACTGACCCAGTTCCGGTGGGATAGGACCGGTGAGTTGGTTGGTAGACAGAGAGAGCCCCATTAAACCGCTCAACTGACCCAGTTCCGGTGGGATAGTACCGCTGAGTTGATTGGAATCCAGATAGAGTCCCAATAAACTGCTCAACTGTTCCAGTTCCGGTGGGATAGGACCGCTGAGTTGGTTAGAATCCAGATAGAGCGCTATTAAACTGCTCAACTGACCCAGTTCCGGTGGGATAGGACCGCTGAGTTGGTTAGAATCCAGAGCGAGATTTGTCAAATTGTTCAACTGACCCAGTTCCGGTGGGATAGTACCGCTGAGTTGGTTGTTCGACAGAGAGATCTGTGTCAAATTGCTCAACTGACCCAATTCCGGTGGGATAGTACCGCTGAGTTGGTTGAAAGACAGTCCGAGATATGTCAAATTGCTCAACTGACCCAGTTCCGGTGGTATAGAACCGCTGAGTTGGTTGGAATACAGACGGATCTCTTGTAAATTGCTTAACTGACCCAGTTCCGGTGGGATAGGACCGCTGAGTTGGTTGGAATTCATCTCTAGCTTCGATACATGTCCACCGTTACATGTTACTCCATACCAACTACAAGGCGTATTCGTCACATTCCAATCCCAGTGATTACCCCAGTTATCACCACCTGTACTATTATAAAGAGCCACAAGAGCTTCACACTCCGTAGATGGAATTTCAGTAACAGCAGCGCAGTCAGTTGCAGCTTGCGCCAAAGGTGACATTAAAAACAATACTAACAAGCCAAAATAAGGTTTTTTCAACATTGATAATCTCCTTAATTGAACAAAAAAATTGAGTATATCACAGTCTTTTGTTAATTTAAAATTAATAAAATAAAATCGGAAATCGATAGGAGACCAAAAAGGTTAAAACTCGATGTTCAAGTTTTTTAATTAACAGCCCCCCCGCCATGAGTTCTAAAGCATCTCTCCTAAGGTCAAAAGGTTGCAAACCTGCTCCGGCAAAAAATAAAGAGATGTCGCAGGGTTAATGGACATTTCATTTTTAAGTCTCCTGTGTGAAAGTCAAAAAGTATAATAATAAAAAACTTGTGAGTCAAGCTTTAAATCCCAAGGGAACGCCAAAGCGATGACACCCTTTGACTTAAGTATTACCACCCTCATTAAAAAATGCAACACTATTTGTAATTAAATATTAAAAAAACAACTAAAATCATTTTGTTAAAAACAATTTTTTTTTACCGGTTTTTCACAATGGGTTTAGCCTTTGTCAAAAAATCAACAATAACCAATTTTTTTAAAAAGGATAAATTACTGCAAAGGTTTATTTGTCGCAGTAGTGAGTACACCGAATGTTTGACAACGAATACTATACTTGTCGGAGTCCAAGATTTATCTTGGACGTCCAAGATAAATCTTGGACGCCTACCAAAGCTTAAAACGATCCTTCTATTTTAATCCACAACGGCATACCTCTATGGCTATCAACCGCATTCAACAATTTATTATTGACATAATAAGCCTCTGTTTTTCGACAACATATTTCCAATATACCTTTTTCACTCCCCTGAAACCCACGCAACAGTGTTTCTTGCACATCTGTAGGCAATTCTCGATTCGGGCGAAAGCGTAGCGTTACATGCTCATGCCATTCTTGACTACCTGCGGATGATACCCATTCCTCTTGAGCCGGTTCCACCGATAGAATTCGAGACAAAACCAAATCTCGGTATTTTTGTATAGTATGACAATAAGCATGTATATGATAACGATTGTCCGCAAAAACCAAATGATTAGGAGAAATGATCCGCACTCTAATCTCATCTGGCATAACCGGTTGATATTCAATACTAAGTGTTTGTTTGTGACGTAACGCCGCTAAAATAGGTTGAATCAATTGACGAGGCAATTTTGGACGTAACAAGCGATCAACATCTGTGATTTCAACTTCACTCCAATCTGGCTCATCTAAATAATGTGCCCGCAAGTTTTGTCCCCGCAGATATTCTAAAAACGCTGTCGTATCCGCTCGAATGTAATGTGGCTCGAAATCTTCGGAAGCCAGATGGCGTTTGAGTGAGGGATCATATTTCATTTGTCCGGGATGTTGCTCGCGGTAAGCATTAATGACGGCTTGAGCGGTTTGGCG
>LUTY01002596.1 GCA_001640045.1 Candidatus Thiomargarita nelsonii
ACGAACAAGCCGCAGGGATTTTGGGAGAGGCGATCCAATCCTCTCAACAACTTATCCTATTGCTACATGCTTTGGGGAAACTTAACGATGCCCGCTATCAAGCGGCGGGTGCAACCGTGATTCGCATTGAGGAAATGGAAGATTTTCCAAAATTAGCGGCCAAATTGGCACACGCACTTTTTTCAGAGAATAGGCATGAACATCCGTAAAAGCTTTTTTAACCGTGTCCCAACGGTGACCGTCAGATTACGCTTACTAGAAGGATCTTACAATAAATATATCATAGAAAAGGGACAGCAAAAAGTGGATATGCAATTAGTCCATGCACGGCTAGCCGATCATTATCGTGATATGGAACTGAATTTTATCGCGCCCCAGGATTTTGATATTTTAGTTGAACAACTGAATGAAGAAGCACGGCAGCGTTTAGCGCTTGCAGTGGCAGGACTTGATCATGATGAGCTTAAAAAGGCTTTATGCGTGAAAACGGACAGAGTAGAACAAATTAAGCGTTGTTTTTTTAATTTCGCAATGGAGACGAATCTTTTGAGGATGGAATTACTCCGCCAAAGTCCGCTCCGTGTTGAAGAATTTGCACGACAATTTTTAGCTCGCTTAGGCGCAGAGATTGAGGGTGAAACTTATGCAGAGTCACAACAACGCCTAGCGCGATTGGATTACCGTAGCTTGCTCAAGGAGGCGGAACAAGCGAAAGCGTCGGCAGAAGAGCGCATGGATTATCTACGCCAACTTCGGGAAGATCAGGAAAGAAGATTAGGTAGACGTGGAAAATTCTAAGCCTGGTAGGAGTCCAAACTTTAGTTTGGAAAAGCAATTATGACAGTGACTGACAATTTAAAACAATATAGTTGGCATACTGGTGCCCCCTTGCGCCCATTGAATCCTGACGAAACTTTGCCCGTTCTCTTTCGGGACATTGGTCCTGTGGCAATGAGCACTTTTTTGGAAAAAGGATTAAAAAGGCTTGCTGGTCCGGTGACACCGATTACCTATATGCGAACTGCCGCCTATCAAGAGCCCTACACCGATTATGAGCGCATTGGGCGACTGGTTTTTCTGCAACCCTTGCAATTACAGCCTTGGTATTCAGGCGTTTCGGATATTTATGTGGCATTGGCTTCGCGTCTACCCGATGTCGAAACCATTGCATTTGTGCCCGGGACTTTGCCGCTGCATGATGCCGAACAATTGAGTCGTGATATTGTCAATCATCACGAATGGCGCGAAGTGCTCGATGGCAGGGCGTATGATGAGATTTTGACAGATACCTTAGAACGCTTAAACAAGCTCAATCAAGCATTACAAGACAGCGAAAAGCAGGGCTTACCGCTACGCCGCGCCGCCCAGGTACACCCAAGGCACCCAAGGTATCAAAGCTTGAACGCGGATTTGAGCTAAGGCTATCATCAGTCCAAGTCCTATCGCTAGGTGTATCATTTGGCGGATTATCATATCAGTATTTTGATTAGCAGCACTATATAAAACAACTAATCCGAGTCCAGATAACAATAATAAACCCAACAGCAAAGGTTTATCTAAGTGTAGAAAATGATTGTTATTCCAGTTAGTTTGCATAAATCATTGACTCCTGTCATTGTTCGCCAAAACTAAAGGAGATCTTTTTAAAAGTCGAAGCCCTGCTGGCGCACGAAATAGGGCATCATGTGCGCTATCCTGGAACGCTTGCCGTCCAAGCCCGTCTGCGCCTGTTAGAAAAATCCCTGATCCCAATTGAAGAATATTCGCTGATTAACCTATTTACCGATATCATGATCAACGAACATATCGGGCACACGCAACGCGACCAACTTATTCGCATCTATCAAGCCTTTGATGACAACTCACTCAACGATCCCGCCTTTCTATTTTATTTAGCCATCTACGAAGAACTTTGGCAAACAGAACAGGGCGCACTGATGGGGGCAGCACGAGGCAACTTTGAAAATACCTATCCAAGCTACCGCGCCGATGCACAATTATTATCCCAAAATCTCTTTAATCTCGGTCCCAACATTTATACCCAATTTCTTTACTTTATCTCCGTCGTCTGCCGCTACATCAAGCCACTCGAACAGCCAAAAAATCTCAACCCCTACCAGTGCGCGGCAGACGATCCCAGTCCAGAAGATTGGGCCAATGCCTTGACCCCCAGTGCGCGTGAAAAAGAGGCGATCCGCCGAGCCCTTGCGGAAGGCTGGATCGATGAAAAAGAGGCGAAATCTCTGGATGGCCAAAATAGCCTTGAACGTCGTATCATGGGACTGCCCGGACTTCAACAGGGCGCCGCCGATCAAGTGCCAGAAATCATGGCCGCCTATTATCGCCAACAAGCAGAGCGTTATTTAGTTCATCCCCCGCCACAGCGCACACTCGGAGAAGCCGTCGTCCCCACCAGCATTGATGAGTGGGAACCCCAAGATGCTGTGCAAGATATAGACTGGTTAACAACACTGCTCTATCGGGGAGACCAACTGGGCGCAGCCCTACCCTTAAAGCGCAACAGAATAGCCGAAGTTGAAG
>LUTY01002597.1 GCA_001640045.1 Candidatus Thiomargarita nelsonii
TTTTATATTTATTTCTATTGAAATTGTTGTCATTGAGGAGCACCTGCTGGATTCGTGAGTGGACCTAATAAATTAAATAGAGTACGCACCCCCATTTCACGGCGTGGACCTATGGCATGTTTCATAGCCTTATGATGTAGAGGGGCAAACATAAAGCCAATACCGATTTTATTCACACAATCAGCTACTTGTTCAGGCGTGATGTCGATTTTCACGCCCAAGGCTTCTAACACATCGGCACTGCCAGATTGACTGGACACTGATCGATTGCCATGTTTTGCGACTTTCCCGCCGGCTGCTGCCACGACGAGGGCACTGGTTGTGGAAATATTAAAAGTATTCATGCCATCACCGCCTGTGCCGACAATATCGACTAAATGTTGACTATCGACAGATACCGGAGTGACAAGAGAACGCATAATTTGTGCCGCCGCCGCAATTTCTTCGACGGTTTCACCTTTCATGCGGAGACCGATTAAAAAACCGCCTATTTGTGCGGGAGTTGCCTCACCTGTCATCAGGCTGTGCATGACGGATGACATTTCATCCATAGTCAAGTCACGATTTTCCGTAACGGCTTTTAATGCTGATTTAATATCCATTTTATTTGCTATCACTTTGAAAATTATTATTATAACTCGATGATCAAGTTGTTGTGGTGGTGAGTACAACTAATGCTTGACAACGAATAAAACCTAAACACCCTACAATATCCCGGCACGATATGGCATTGATTCAACAAACAGCTTTAGCCATTTGTTTTAGGTTTTATTCGTTGTCAACCATTAGCTGTACTTACCACCGCAACAAAAAACTTGATTATTGAGTATAAACATGGTTTGCTATTTGTGCAATGTTCCTGACGGGCTTGTGCATGATAATCTAAAGGAGATTGGACATGAAAAAAACCAGTAACACACACCAGGCGGGTATATTTAAAGTCGATATTGAAACCCCCCTTGGTCCTATCAAGAGCAATGTGACGGTGGATACCGGACCTATGCGCCTGGCGGAATTAGTCCCTTCAGCCATAGAATTGACCAACATTCTGATGCAAAGGGCTGAAAAAAAACAGAATGATCAGGGGAAAACCGTTTCATGTAAGGCTGGGTGCGGAGCCTGTTGCCGGCAGATGGTTCCATTGTCAGCACCGGAAGCCTTCTTTGTTGTCGACCTTCTCAATTCGATCCAGGGAGAAAAAAAGCAGGTATTTGTGGAACGATTTAATCAAATTGCCAAACGCTTGGAGGCGCAACATGTCATTGACCTGTTTCTGTCGGAGAACTTTGATGATGACAAGGTATATGCCCTAGCCATGGACTATTTTTCCTGGCAGATACCTTGTCCCTTTTTGATCAATGAATCCTGCGCCATTCATTCATTCAGGCCGGTGGCTTGCAGAGAGTATAGCGTTACTTCGGCACCGCAACTTTGCTCAACTCCCTTTTCCGGAAAAGTGAACAAAATTCCCATGCCTCTACCGCTATCTATGCCTCTTGCTCGTCTTACCGCCGATTTGACCTCATTGGATATCAAATTAATACCCCTTAGTCTGGCCCCACTTTGGGTACAAAAGCATATGCCTATCAATCAACAAACCTGGCAGGGATTGGAACTGTTTAAAGCGTTTATCGAACATCTCGGGCCTGCTCACCCAGGCAATGAGATAAACAGGTGGTGAGTACAACTAATGTAGGACAACGAATAAAAATCTTCAAGAATCGAGGTGCTATCAAGTCTTATCCGGCTCTGCATGACTTTTGGCAGCCCTTTCGCTAATCCGTTGTACTATTTGGGATCGTGCCTTTTTGAGGTGATTTGAAAAATACCAGTTATAAGGTTCCAAGGAGATTGGTGCGTGGTACGCACCCTACTCTTGCTTTATATCATAATCACCACGATATACGGTATCATTAACCGCACCATAGTATAAGTTTTCTAATACGGCTTTGTTTTCAGTAACTTTCGCTACATCATTAGGCCGAACGTGTCGCACATCCTTGTAGTTATGGTTATCAAGTCTGGGCTGGGGCAACTACAATATCTTTTAACTTAATGGCTTTGGTGCGTAAGACATTAAGGTAGAACAGCCAGTTACCCGAACTGCCCCCTCACGGATCCCTTTGTTTCGAACTACCGCATCGGGCTCTTCAAAGTTACGAGCAAAGCACGCGACACGTTTTAAAACCCTAGTCTAAACTGTGTTGGTCGCCTAATGATACGTGGTTTAGCCAAATTCAAGTGTTTTATCAAGTCATTGAAGGCTTGCCATGTATAGCTTTTCCTCTGACTCCGACGATTCAGCCATTTTAACAAATTGACTTTCGCCCAATAGAAAAAGCTCCCTAGTGCTTTGGAATTTCCAGCCAAACCGTAATAATTATAATAACCTCTAAGTTTGCTGTTAACATTTCTAAATAGAATTGCTACTCGCAGATGACGGTTTTCCTTGCACCATTTGGCAAAATTGACTATAGCCGCCCGATACTTCTTCGGAGATGTACGTCTCTTTAAAACGATTTGACCAAAGCGACTTTTCCC
>LUTY01002598.1 GCA_001640045.1 Candidatus Thiomargarita nelsonii
GAAGGATTGTGTCTGATGGTGGTAAATATATTGGATAGTAACCGTCCCTTATATAAGGTTGAAGAATGGTTAGCTGATTATGCTGATGGTAAAGGTGAAGTAATACAGAAAGCCAGCAAGTACAATGATGACAGATTAGGTCGTTGTTGTATAGATGGACTTTATAATGCTGATCGTAATAGTCTAATGACAGAAATCAGTGCCAACGCTATTATGGTGCATGAACTTGAAACGGAATGCATTCATAATGATACCACCACGATTACTTTGCAAGGAGCCTATAATGAAGCCTCACAGGGGGGGGCGGTGAAACCCGCTAGAGGATACAACAAAGATGGACATAACAATTGCAAACAAATTGTATTTGGTTTGAATGTTACCGCTGATGGGTCTGTTCCTATTAGTTATAGAGCATTAGATGGTGACACCAGTGATAGTGAGACTCATATTCCCAATTGGGAAAAAATTAGAAATGAATTGGGAAGGGTCGATTTCACTTATGTAGCTGATAGTAAACTTTGCAGCATGGAAAACTTGGAGTATCTTGCCGGGAACGGAGGGAAATTTATTACAATTATGCCAGCAAATCGTCAAGAGGTGAAAGATTTTCATGAACGTATCGCTACCGAGGAAATTCTTTTGCAACCCGACCCGCCTACCAAAAAGAGGATAGTCGCAAACGTGGCGATTTCACGATTTATCGTGTTTATGAGAGTCAAAGTCGTGAAGGTTATCGAATGGTTTGGGTACATAGTTCGAGCAAACAACAAAATGATGCTTCCAAACGCGAACGAAAAATTAAAGCCGCAGAAAAAAATCTGCAAACTCTCTCTTCCAAACTGAATCGTTATCGACTTAAAACCCGTGACTCAATTCGCAGTGGAATCAGCTATTGAGGGAGCCAGTGATTACTTGAGTTATGAAATAATCGAGCATAGCATAACCGAATCGAAACAAATAGGTCGTGGCAAACCTAATCCCAAAACGCGGTATATCGAAAAAATTTCTACTACATATAAGCTTTCATGGCAACGAAATAAAACAGCTATTAAAACCGCCGCCATTACTGATGGTATTTTCCCTTTAGTTGATAATACTGATAAAAGTGCTGTAGATGTGCTTAAAACCTATAAACAACAACCTTATTTAGAAAAACGGCATTCCACGCTCAAAACAGTCGAAGGAGTTAGTCCGATTTATTTTAAAAAGCCAGAACGTATTGAAGCCATGTTATTCCTTTATTTTATGGCACTCATGATAATTAGTCTAGTGGAACGTAATCTTCGCAAAAATCGGTTTCAAGAACTTTTAACTGAGCAGCAGGCCTCAGTCGAACTGGAAACGTAAATTCAATTATCGCCTGTCGCTCTAAACCCATCAAAGCCTCAATATTCTATGTCTGAGGAAGCCACTTCGGAACTCGCCCCTTTAACTCCACAGCTCATTGAATCACCGCCCACGTCGGAACAAAAACAGATGGAAGTTCCTTGCCCTGGGGAACCCATCAATTCTGCATAATTCGCGGTTCCATCAGAACTAAAAATCACGACCCCAAGTGTATCCATTGAAGAAGCTTCAACCAATTCACAGCCTAAAGTCACCTCGACTCCAATGCTCAATCCACGACAACAGAATTTATCCGACAGTTCAAAGGGGTTGCCCATTCTGCCTCAGGGTATGAAAACTAAGACACCGACTTGGGAAAATATCAAATACTTCTTTCGCAATGTTTATCGGGTGGTTATTACAGAAGGTACTCAAGTTTTGGAAACTCTACTTAAGGGAATGCTACCTTTACATTATAAGGTACTTGAACTTATTGGTGTACCTCCATCGACTTATGACAACCTCATTAATGAGTGGTGGCGATTTCAAGAATGTTAATGTGTTTCTGGTTAATATTCATTTATTAATTAATATCATATTGATTAATATGCAAATAATTAATATTCATCTATGATTTAATCATACGAACAGAATTTAAATATCTAAAATCTTTTTTTGGGTGCGAAATGTAAGTTTTATTTTAAAATTTTAAAATTTTAAATTATTGATAAAAAAACATTTATTATAACTTACTGATATAAAAGTCGAACTCACGTTACTAGTGTCATTTTCGACTCACAACTTAGCTCCGCCATTTCTCACCACACAAACCCCTTATGGTATAAGGCTGTTTAACTTAATGGCATTGAGTTGCAAACCCCGTCTAGCATTTGATTGATAAACGTCTCAAAGCGATTTCTTAATTGACGCGCATTAAAATGCAATGCCATTAAGCAAGTGTAGGGTGCGTCCCCTGATGTCAGGTAGTATGCCTCTTTGCTCTGCAAAGAGTGTTCTGAGTCTAAAACTCTGCTAACCCCTCAGCAATCGCATCAGGATGCAGGACATGCACGCTTGGAAATTTTTCAGTATCGATTTCTAATTCAATATGACTGACCACAATTCCCAAAAAAGAAATACCCTCCTCTGTCAAGGACTGTAGCAGCTTTTGGCGCGACTCATCCCAATTTAATAAAATACAAACACAGGC
>LUTY01002599.1 GCA_001640045.1 Candidatus Thiomargarita nelsonii
TATTCAGAGCTTTGAGTTCAGAAACCAATAACTTAGTTTTTTCTAAACCATCAGGCGTTAGATGCTCTTTGAGTCTTATTTTATCTACAATCTTGATAAAAACATCAAATGATTTTTGCTTTTTACCAAAAAGTGGATACCTTTCAAAGAAAGGTATGACCTTGTGAATGAGATCATTTTGATTGCTCACTCTATACTTTACATGAGGTATCCAACCCTTTTTTGAGTAACCTTTATATCTACCAAAATCAAGCTGGTAAATATTGCCACATCCTAAGGTTTTTTGAATGGCCTCAAGTATCACTTGATCATCTTCTCTTAGTTCAATGCAAAAAGCAGCTCTTACTCTATATCCTAATTTGTACTTAGGATCTTTACCACTTTCCACATAAAAGCATCCTTCACCTACGACAAAGCCTGAAATATTCTCAGGTGAGATTTCTCTCATAGGTTTCATCCTTTGCCGACGTATCGGCTACTACGAATCTGCTGACTTCCTGTTAGTCGCTTACTAGTTCTCTAAACTAACAGGATATCCCTGGGTCATTTATTAGGCTATTTCTGACATTCCCAGCGGGCTTTACGGTATGTTGCTTCCTTATGGTACACACATAAGTCACAACGCCCTTTTCTGCCGAGACTACCATTTGTTCCAGATCCTTCAGACACTTCCTTACGGAGCGTGTCCTATCCTTCCCTATATCCGCCGTCCGAAAGCGGATAGATGGATTTTCACCACCTAGTCTAATAAACTGCCAGGCGCATTTATTTTGTACAAGGCCCGGGAACGTATTCACCGCGACATGCTGATCCGCGATTACTAGCGATTCCGACTTCATGGAGTCGAGTTGCAGACTCCAATCCGGACTACGAGTAGTTTTGTGAGATTAGCTCCCCCTCGCGGGTTTGCAACCCTCTGTACTACCCATTGTAGCACGTGTGTAGCCCTGGCCGTAAGGGCCATGATGACTTGACGTCATCCCCACCTTCCTCCGGTTTGTCACCGGCAGTCTCTCTAGAGTTCCCGACCGAATCGCTGGCAACTAGGGACAAGGGTTGCGCTCGTTGCGGGACTTAACCCAACATCTCACGACACGAGCTGACGACAGCCATGCAGCACCTATCTCTCGGTTCCCGAAGGCACCCTCACTTTTCTGCGAGGTTCCAAGGATGTTAAGGCCAGGTAAGGTTCTTCGCGTTGCATCGAATTAAACCACATGCTCCACCGCTTGTGCGGGCCCCCGTCAATTCATTTGAGTTTTAACCTTGCGGCCGTACTCCCCAGGCGGAGAACTTAGCGCGTTAGCTACGATACTAAAGGATCAATTTCCCCCAACATCTAGTTCTCATCGTTTAGGGCGTGGACTACCAGGGTATCTAATCCTGTTTGCTCCCCACGCTTTCGTACCTCAGTGTCAGTATCAGTCCAGGAAGCCGCCTTCGCCACTGGTGTTCTTCTTAATATCTACGCATTTCACCGCTACACTAAGAATTCCGCTTCCCTCTACTGTACTCTAGCTCAGCAGTATCGAATGCAATTCCAAGGTTAAGCCTTGGGCTTTCACATCCGACTTACTCAACCACCTACGCACGCTTTACGCCCAGTAATTCCGATTAACGCTCGCACCCTCTGTATTACCGCGGCTGCTGGCACAGAGTTAGCCGGTGCTTCTTCTATTGCTGATGTCAAGACTCAGAGGTATTAACTCTAAGCTTTTCTTCCCAATCGAAAGTGCTTTACAACCCGCAGGCCTTCTTCACACACGCGGCATTGCTGGATCAGGCTTTCGCCCATTGTCCAATATTCCATACTGCTGCCTCCCGTAGGAGTCTGGGCCGTATCTCAGTCCCAGTGTGGCTGTTCGTCCTCTCAGACCAGCTACGGATCGTAGCCTTGGTAGGCCGTTACCCCACCAACAAGCTAATCCGGCATAGGCTCATCTAATAGCGAGAGCTTTCAAGAAGAGGCCCTCTTTCTCCCGTAGGACTTATGTGGTATTAGCCTGAGTTTCCCCAGGTTGTTCCCCACTACTAGGCAGATTCCTATGCGTTACTCACCCGTCCGCCACTCGTCAGCACCCCGAAGGGCCTGTTACCGTTCGACTTGCATGTATTAGGCATGCCGCCAGCGTTCAATCTGAGCCATGATCAAACTCTTCAGTTTAAATCTTGTTGCAACCTATTATATTTATAATATAAAGGTTACTAATCAGGGCTGATGCAAGGTGTACTCAAATATTGACTTGAATAAGGCATCTTGCATCGATATCAAACAAATAATTGTTTTCAACCTAACGACGCAAGTACCCACACAAATTACTTGATCTAATTTTTAAAGAACATTGACTGTTCCAGTCAACAACACTGGATTCAGTTTTAACGGCGTTAATTGTAACATCAGTTTTTAATCTGTCAAGCTTTTTTTGAAGCTTTTTTTCATTTTTGCAAAACGCTCTAAGCTTTAGATAGAGAGTTGCTGCAAATATGCGAATCTATTATAACGTTAGTTTTTAATCTGTCAAGCTTTTTTTGAAGC
>LUTY01002600.1 GCA_001640045.1 Candidatus Thiomargarita nelsonii
AGATAAATCTTGGACTCCTAAAAAAAAATAAATGAACTTATTTGTGAAACAACAAGGCGAAGGTAAGCCTTTAATATTATTACATGGTTTTGGCTTTAATGGCGAAATTTGGAATGATATTGCCGCTCAACTTGCCCAAGATTGGCATGTTTATCAAGTCGATTTACCCGGACATGGGCGTAGTGCAATGTGTGAATATAGTTTGCCCATTCTCACGGAAAAGTTAGCGGTTGCTCTGCCTCAAGAGGCGGTATGGGTAGGCTGGTCAATGGGGGGCTTGTTGGCGATGGCGATGGCGAGATGGCATCCGGTGCGTGCTTTGGTGTTGGTCAGTTCTTCGCCCCGTTTTGTCACTGCCGAAAATTGGCCACATGCTATGACATCTGCTGTTTTACAGTTGTTTGCTCATCAAGTACAAAGTGATACTTTGGGCACTTTGCAGCGTTTTTTAGCGTTGCAAGTTAAAGGGGGAGAGGATGCCCGTCCGCAACTCCGCGCCCTTAAGGCACTTTTAAAAAAAACACCCAGTCCCCAAGCAGAGGCATTACAAGGGGGCTTACAATTATTACAAAACACGGATTTACGTTCTGAATTATCGCTGATTCGTTGTCCCGCTTTATTATGTTTAGGGGAACGCGATACTCTTGTCCCAGCGGCTATGGGAAAAGATTGTCAACAGTGGTGGCCAAAATTGCAAACAGTTTGCATTAAACGAGCGGCACATGTTCCGTTTTTGTCTCATCCTCAAGTTTTTATAGAGTTATTACAAGGTTTTTTGAATGAATTCATTGCCTCCTGAATATTTGGATAAACGTCAAATTTCTCAATCCTTTGAGCACGTCGCTGCTACTTATGAGCAGTGGGCTCGCTTACAAAAAATGGTTGGAGAGGAGCTACTTGAGCGTTTGCAATGGTTGAAATTGGTGCCGCATCAGATTTTAGATGTGGGTGCAGGAGTGGGTCGTTTGAGCCGTGCTTTGAGTAGACAGTATAAACAGGCTCATGTGTATAACGTTGATATTGCATTAGAAATGGTGAAAGTGGGGCATTTACATGCGCCAAGGTGGTTTTCTAAACAACATTTTGTTTGCGCCGATGCGGCTCAATTACCTTTTGCTGATGATAGTGTCGATTTGTTGGTTTCTAATCTGATGTTGCAATGGTGTAATGATATTCAGGTTATTTTTGCGGAATTTGCACGGGTGTTAAAACCTGAAGGTGCGTTATTTTTTTCGACTTTTGGTCCTGATACTTTAAAGGAATTACGTGAAAGTTGGGCCAGTGTGGATAATGCGAGTCATGTGAATCGTTTTCTGGATATGCACAATTATGGGGATGCTTTGTTACAGGTTGGATTCAGTAATCCTGTGATGGATGTGGATAGGTTTCAGTTCACTTATAGTGATGCTAAACAGTTAATGAAAGAATTAAAGCATATCGGCGCACACAATTTGACAGCGGGACGTTCACACGCTTTGACTGGGAAGAGAAAATTCCAAGCTATGTTAGCGGCTTATGAAGAATATCGCTCAGCCGAAGGCTTGTTGCCAGCGACTTATGAGGTTGTGTATGGACATGCGTGGGGTAAAAAACTTTCTCAAATTGGGAGGCGATGAGAAGGAATAAAACCTTGAATCGCGGATTTGACGGATTGCACGGATTTACTTCGTTACTTCGTTTCGCGGATTTAAAATCAAAGTCAAAAGCATGGGCAATATTTTGTCCCAAACCTCAGAGGTTTTAAAAACCTCTGAGGTTTCAACCACAACGACAGATTCAAGACGTTTTAACCCGCTCCCAGGTAGATGATAAGCTTGCCAAGCAATTAGGTTTTTCACTGAAAATGATGAGAACGCAATTATTGCTGGCTAATGCTTTTGGTCGAATTATTGAAAAACAAGCCAACATTACCTGCTTCTACAAAGGGTACTGATTTAGCAGGTTTTTTTTAAAGTAGACCGTGCAATGTACGCACAATCCGTGTATTATAGTAGGAGTCCAAACTTTAGTTTGGACGTCTGAATTAAATCGAGGACGCCTACTGAAAACTTAAAGGAGCCGTGTGCAAACAGCGTTTGCCCACCCTACCCGGCTTCGCTCGCGATTAACGACCAGCACTCCGGCAAAAAAATGGCCCTTGTCATAGGCAATTGGGCTTATCGGTTTAAACCCCTCAATAATCCTCAAAACGATGCGCGGGAGATGACGCAACTCCTTAGACAATTAGGCTTTGATGTGATCCACAAGGAAAATCTGGGCTTTGAGCAAATGCAAGATGAAGTGATTCAATTCAAACTTAAGCTCATGAATAAAGGGCAAGTTGGTTTATTCTACTTTGCCGGACATGGTTTAGAGGTGGAGGGAAAAAACTATTTATTACCAACCGATCTGCGTGTGCCGGAGACGCAATTAATCAAAAGTGAATCCATCAAAGCCCAATGGGTCGTTAATGTGATGGAACACGCCGGCAGCCAAGTCAATATTGTGATCATGGATGCTTGTCGCACCT
>LUTY01002601.1 GCA_001640045.1 Candidatus Thiomargarita nelsonii
AACCTTTGGCTTAGATCAACAGCTCATGGCTGAACATCGCGGCAAGGTGCGTAGCTATTTTGTGAATCGCTTGTTCAAAAAAGTGATTTTCCCCGAATCGGACATTGTCGGATTAGATTTGCGCTTTGAAAAACAACGACTCTGGTTGCAACGTGCCGCCATTGCGGGTGCGGTGGGTATCATTCTATTTTCTACTTATGCTTGGTGGAATAGTTATGATAATAATAAAACCCATGTAGATAAAATGGATAATTATGTCGAAACCTATTGCATTGAAAGAAATGAGAGTTGCATAGGCAAGACTAGAAAACTAGAAAAAGCCGATTTCAAAGGGATATTGCCCGCCCTCGATAATTTGCAGAAAGCGGCTCAAATTTATCCAACACTGCTCCGTGAGAATGAAGACAGTGTCCCTGTGTCAATGCGATTGGGTTTATACCAAGGTTATCAGCTCAGCCCTTCAGCACATGAGGCTTATTATCGGGTATTGAATAAGGTTTTTCTCCGGCATATTGCCGTGTACCTCTATAATCAAATCGCTGAACAATTAAAAGCGGGCGTGACGGATGACAGTGAGGGGTTTTTATATCAAAACCTCAAAGTCTATTTGATGCTGAGAGAAGAATATGTTAAAAAGCTCGATCCAGAACTTTTACAGGTGTGGATGAGTGATGAGTGGGAAAAGGATTTCGATATTCATTCTAATGATCAAGAACGTTTACAAGCGCATTTGAAGGCACTTTTACAAAGTGACATTATCCCAGTTAAACAAACTGAATTAGAAGATAGGGCGTTAGTTGACAATAGCCGAAAAATTTTATTAAGTAAAGAGCGTTCTTTACAGTTATATTGGCAAGTCAAAGAAGAGGCGGAGGGCGTAAAATTGTCGCCTTTTAGTGTCAGTTCTGAATTGGGTGAACCGGTTACTAGAGTATTTGCCAGCCAGCGTGGTGGCGATATTCTTGCATTAGAAATACCGGGTTTGTTCACCTATGAGGGATACTGTGGTTTTTTTAAGAATGAAGTCAAACGTGTCGTTAAAGACAGTCTTGAAGAGAACTGGGTATTGGGCTTGAAAGAGCAAGGGCTCATGAATAAAACCCAATCGAAGAAACTGACACGAGATATTCAAGAACTTTATTTCGATGAATATATCAAACGGTGGAAAGAGTTAGTGTATCTTTTCGAAATCATTCGACTGTCGGATATTGATACAACAGTGCGTATGTTGGATACCGCCTCTATACCTAATTCTCCCATGCGTCGTTTACTTCAAAAAGTCGGACAAAATACCATGTTGCTTTGTGAATCAGAAGCAGAGAAAATCGCAAATGCTAGTGCCCTAGATTCAACACTAAAAATGGGTCAAGCAGTGGGCATTGCCACAGCGGGTAGTATATTGAATCGTAAACGAAGGCTGGAAGCGGCCAGAAACAAAGGCAAAAAAGAAAAAGATCCGGCATTAATGGTTGCAGAGGTATTTGAGCCTTTGTTTAAATTGGTCCATCATGATCCTGAAAATGAAACTTATAGGAAAGAAGAATTTTACCCTATTTTAGAAAAACTTGGCGAAGTGCGTGAGTTGTTAAATAAACCGCAGGCGGAGATGAGTTGGACAAAACGCAATGATGCTATTGGCGATTTAGAAGGTATTGCCGATCAAATGGCACTTCATCAGCCAGTCAAAGATTGGATAGATTATATTATTGATCGGAGTAAAAGCTTGATTAATCATGTGGTCGATGATAGAGAGACGGCGGCGGCACGCGAAAAGGAACGTGAAGAGGCAGAAGCAGCTGCGAAAGCGGCCATTAAAAAGGCTGAGGATGAGGAAAAAGATCGTCAAAAGAAGATAGCCGATATGAATAAACAATGGCAAGATAAAGTGTTGGCTGAGTACAATAAATTGCAGGAGTTTTATCCCTTGTCTGAGGATGGGAAAGATATGCCATTGCCAAGCTTTGCTAAATTTTTTGGCCCTGGGGGTACCTTAGATCAGTTTTTTGATGAACACCTGGCGACTTATATCAATAAGGCGATCTGGCGATTTAGCGATAATCCTTTAGGATTGTCTAGGAACCTTTTAAAATCATTTAGAGAGGCTGAAGCTATCCAAGATGGCTTTTTCCCGTCAGGTTCACAAGCTTCAGTGAGTTTTTACCTCAGTGCTGAAGATTTGGTGGGGACTGAGGTTGAACAATTTAGTTTGTTGTTAGGTGAGCAAAAATTTGAATATGCTTTTGGTCCGACACGCGAAAGTAAGTTGGAATGGCCTGCCAACGGGACAAAAATACAGTTTATGACCAGTAGTGGCGCACGAGTGGCTTTGCAGCAGTACGGTGAATGGGCTTGGTTTAGGATATTGGATGATGAGGTGATGCCCACTGGGAATAAACTCGTTTTTACGACTGGAGATGCTATCATGGAGTGTAAAATGCGTGTTGATAGTATCGTTAATCCATTTTACCTGGTTCATTCTAAGGTATTGTCTTCGTTTGATTTACCACAACGATTAAATTAGACTTGTCCGTG
>LUTY01002602.1 GCA_001640045.1 Candidatus Thiomargarita nelsonii
CCAGTTGGGCTTTGCTTCATTTATTGCAAGCCGTCAAAATTGACTTTAAAAATGTGTTAGAACAGAAACAAGCCATGATGATTTTGCAACAAGTGATCCAGGAATTGGAGGGTACGCAAAAAATGGTGTGGAGTCCTATAATTTTAAATGGATCAGAATTTGGGCTATTTGCTAACCATTCATTAGTGCTTTCTTCTTATATTTCTCGGGCTAATACGGGGATGATTGAGTTGTATAATTTGTTGGTACCTTAAGGTGATTGACAAGCGATTTAGAAAGGAAGAATTTGAGAAATGCGGTAATAATTCTCCAAGGGGAGAGGCGTTGCTCACTGAGTTGAATATTGAAATTTTGAATGAGTTGGATAAAACGCTTCGGGTTAAGCTAGAGGAAATCGCGTCAAAATTAAATCAGCTTGGACACCAGCTAGATGTTATTGAGGTAGAAGATGTGGCTCCCGGAGTTATGAATATGCTGATTATGATGGACATTCAAAAGAAAATTATATGGCGCATGGGCTTAGATTTAGTTTGGACACCATGATTTTTAGTGGTTACCCCGGTTACTCGCTTGAAGTTCAAAGGAAATAAAAATGTCAACATTAGTTGTAGTCAAAAAGAATGGCATTGCCTGTATCGCCGCTGATACGATGACTTGTTTTGGCAGTAATAAACAATTAGAGACTTATGATGCTCATCCAAACAAAATACAAGCGGTGGGCGATTCTTATCTTGGTTTAGTTGGCAGTGCCGCTCACAATCTCGTCATAGAAAGTATTTTTTCAGATGACAAGAAAATGCCGAGTTTTAAAAATCGGCTAGATATTTTTGAATTTTTTCGTAGTCTCCATCCGCGCTTGAAAGATGAGTATTTTCTTAGCCCAAAAGACGAGGAGGATGATCCCTACGAGTCTAGCCAAATGGATATGTTTATTGCTAATTGTCATGGCATTTTTGGCATATACAGTTTGCGGGAAGTGTTTGAGTACAACAGATTTTGGGCACTGGGTTCAGGTAGCGAGTATGCCCTTGGTGCAATGTATGCTGCCTTTGATCATTTTGAGTCGGCGGAAAGCATCGCACGAATTGGCGTTGAAGCGGGTATTGAGTTTGATGATGGCACGGGAGCGCCTGTGACATTTAATTGCGTTGATTTAAAATAGTCCGTCCAAGATAAATCACTAGGCTCAGGAGTGCAAGGCGTACCTTGCACGGGTTTCGCGCCTAAAAAAACAGTGCAAGGTACGCCTTGCACTCCTGAGCTGTCATATATATGTCATATAGTAAAGGCATTATATGTCACTTGCGGCATTTTTATATAATTTACTGTAAATTCAATTAATTAATATTTTTTCGATGAGCTTCGGATTGGAGATAATGACTGAAAACAGCACGCGAACTCACGCTATCGATATTGCATCTTTAGAGCGAAAAGAAACGACTCTCAATTTTGAAAATGAAACGATTAGCCTTGAAGTCAAAAATATAAATTTGTTTTATGACAAAAAACAGGCTTTAACAAATATCAACATGCGTATTCCGCAAAAGCGCGTCACAGCCTACATTGGACCAAGTGGTTGCGGTAAGTCAACTTTGTTACGTTGCTTTAATCGCATGAACGATTTAGTAGATAGTGTCCATATAGATGGGGAAATTTTGTTGGATGATGAAAATATTTATGATCGATCTGTGAATGTAGCTGATTTGCGGAGACGGGTGGGCATGGTATTCCAAAAACCAAATCCATTCCCTAAGTCCATCTATGAAAATGTCGCTTTTGGTTTACGCATACAAGGCATTAATAGCCGTCGTATATTGGATGAAGCGGTCGAAAAATCTCTCAAAGGGGCTGCTTTATGGGATGAAGTCAAAGATCGTTTGCATGATAATGCACTTGGTTTATCAGGTGGACAGCAACAGCGCTTGGTGATTGCCAGAGCCATTGCAATTGAGCCGGAGGTATTATTATTAGATGAGCCTGCATCGGCACTCGATCCGATTTCAACGCTTAAGATTGAAGAATTGATTAATGAGTTAAAGTCGGATTATACGATTGTTATTGTCACCCATAATATGCAGCAAGCAGCGCGTGTTTCTGATTATACGGCTTTTATGTATTTGGGGGAGTTAATTGAATTTGGTGAGACTAGTACGCTGTTTACTAATCCTGTCAAAAAACAAACAGAGGATTATATTACTGGGCGGTATGGATAACTGATAACTGATAACAATGAAAGAAGAATTCATACAACATCATATTTCTCAACAATTCAATAAAGAATTGGCAGAGTTACGTAATCAAGTTCTCAGCATGGGCGGATTAGTTGAAGAACAACTGACGAATGCGATTATTGCTTTAAGTACCCATAATTATCAATTGGCTAAGCAAGTCTACTCTGATGATTATAAAGTCAATGCCTTGGAAGTGACGATTGATGAGGAAAGTACGCGAATTTTAGCCATTCGCCAGCCCACGGCTCGTGATCTGCGTTTGGTAATGGCAGTGATTAAAACGATTCCCGATCTCGAAAC
>LUTY01002603.1 GCA_001640045.1 Candidatus Thiomargarita nelsonii
CCCCGTGCCAGGTTTTTATATAGGAGTGGGGTCGTAAGTCATTGTTTTTATTGAAGGCCAACAACCTGCGACCCCACCCCCTAAAGCACAAAAAATAATAAAAAATCAATATTTTACATGTTAACTTAATGGCATTGACGCTCTGCGTGGGAATGCCTTCTTGGACGCTCTGCGTCCTGCTGCAAATAAGTAAAAATGTAAAAATTTGCTGCTGCCACTCGACGCTGAGCGTTCAGCATTAGTTGTACTCACCAGCGCGGGTGCCGTTTCCCTAGCTGAGTACAACTAATGTTTAACAACGAATAATCAATTATTGAATTTTTAAAATCAGTTTATTCCGTTAATCCGTTGTACTATCGCTTAAAACACCGCTCACTCTCTTCATCGTTCATCTGCATCTTAGCAAATTTAAACCCAACTTCTTCTTGACAAAATTGGCTAACGTTAAACGGCGCATCCTTAGATTGATCGCCAATTTGGCACAAAGGATTAGCACGCATCTCATCGGGTTCACAGGCTTTTAATAATACATCATATCTCAAAAAACCAGCCTTGCCCATTTCGCAATAGTAAATCTGGCACAATTGTAGTGCCCGATTTCTCGTTTCCAACGCTTTTTGTTGGAGTTCTTTAATCAGTTCGGGTATTTTCTGAGCTTGATCAAGCATTTGAGCCATTGCGGTGGATTGTTCTCGCACTCTGCCATTAACGCCATCTTTTCCATATTGATCAGATGCACCAGTGAGATCCAAGCTTAAATCTCTATTTTTATCCCTAAGCAGCCCTTGTTGCCATTGGGCGTATCTATCAATAATGCTTTTGCCAACGCTATACGCTTTTTTGTAATCACTCAACGTGTGCGTCACCACGGTGCTGATTTTTTCATCATAATGCGCTTTGAGTGCATCATAAACCTTCACAATATGATCAGAATCCTGCTTTAAAACCTTAACCGCCACTTTAGCGCGTTTCAAAGAAGATTCGGCTAACTTTTTATTTTCTAAAAAAATCCTGGCGAGGGATGATTTCGCACCCAATTGATCCTCAAGCACTGTATCCGCTTCATTGTCAATGATCGCTGTTATGCGTTTTTCAGGTAAGCGGAGCAATTGACAACGCTCATTAAACGCCGGATTGAGTGGTCCATTTTTGCTTGAATAACACGATGCCATCTCATCGAGTAAATCATCCACATTTTTGGAAGATTTGGCTTCATAATCAAATCTCGCATAAGCCCAATTAATATCCGCAAAACTGGCAATTGCCCCACGTCTCGCAGTACAGAAATCCGACTCCGCTAGCGGCGTTTTCTTATTAATAGCCTGTTTAGCCAATCGGCATTGTAGCAATCCCTCCATCAAGGCAGCCAAATTTTGTTGAGATGCCCAAAGTCCTTGTGTTTGCAAGTCTTGTAATAGGCTAATCGCGTTTTCAATTTTTAACCTATCTGACAAGGACTGGTGAAATAGACAAACGGCTTTTCTAAACTCCGCTAACCGATGACTCAATGGTTGGTTTTTCAAAAGCTGATTAAAATGCGCTTGACAATCTTGCGCGTTGACATCGGCTTGATTAATCAAAAAGGGGCTGGTTGGTAGCACATCTGCAAGAACTATAGATGTTATTAGTGTATTAAGGCAAAGTATTAGCCCTAGTGTCCAAACTTTTTTCATTAATTTGACCTCTTGTTTAGTTTTGTGGTTTTGTAGGGTGGGTAGAGTGGAGCGAAACCCACCACCCTACATCACTACAAGGATTATTCCTCTTTTTTCAAGACAACTTGAGGTTGTTTGTAGAGGGCTTGGATTTCAAGGGCGGAGAGCGGACGATTATAGATGCGGAGAGCATCAAGTTGTCCACTAAAATAATAGTTGAGTATATTACTCGGTGCTCCAATCCTCATATTCTCTGGAGGACCAAATTCATTAGGCCTTTCACAGACCTCAGTTTGAGCCAATCGCCCATCAATATACAAAATCACACGATGTCCATCCCAAATACCAGTCACATGATGCCACTCTCCAAGACTTATTGGCGCAAAAAATGTTGTTCTAACAGCAGAGTCTTGGTATCCAACTACAAAAAATATAGCCCCCTTTGGGTAACTCTGATTGCAATAGACATGTGATGAACCTACCACAGAAAAGGCGAACCCATGTGAACCATTACCATGCCCACCGTTAGAAACGAGATAATTGTTGACATGAGGTACAGCACCATATTTGAACCAAAAGGAAACTGAATAAGGATGAGTATGAATGACTGGCGTCTTGAACTGTATATAGTTATTTCCATCGAAATGATACGCCCTATTCGGATTTCCAAACATATCCGCAATCAACGTGGCTCCCTTAACTGTGCCATGATGCCCATGCCCACTGACATCATTAGCATTACCATCAAACGGATAATGAGCCACCAAGCCATTGCTCAAAGTTAGCAATTCCAAGGCTTGGATTGTCTTTTCGAGCGTGCCAACTCGCTGCTGCAAGACTTCTATTTGCTGTTTCATCCGACATTCAGTGAC
>LUTY01002604.1 GCA_001640045.1 Candidatus Thiomargarita nelsonii
TGTCTGGAAGATGCCAACTATCACCTGACTTACCTTGCTGAGGCTATTGCCGCTTCTCATCCTTCACTATTTGCAAACTACGTGGCATGGGCGAAGGTATTGCTAACCGGAATCGGCATTCCATCTGAGGAACTGGCGAAAAATCTTCAGGTTGTTCGTGAGGCATTAAAAAATGCACTCTCCGAAGAAACGGCTGCTATTGTAGACGAGTATATTGAGCAAGGGTTAACGCAATTGCCGGAGTTACCGTCTGAACTGCCCACCTTTATTGAATCGGACGAACCACACGCAGAACTCGCGCTGCAATATCTTAACATCCTGTTACGGGGTGAACGGCATGTTGCCAGCCGTCTTATCTTGGATGCCGTTGAAGGCGGGATCAATGTCAAAGACATTTATATGCACATTTTTCAGCGTTCACAGTACGAAATTGGTCGCCTGTGGCAAATGAATCAGATAAACGTGGCGCAAGAACATTACTGCACGGCCGCCACGCAACTCATCATGTCTCAACTCTATCCCTACATTTTTGCGACTGAAAGACAAAATCATGCGCTGGTAGCAACATGCGTAGGCGGCGAGCTTCATGAGCTGGGCGTTCGCATGGTCACTGATTTTTTTGAAATTGAAGGCTGGGACACCTATTATTTAGGAGCTAATGCACCGACTCCAAGCATTTTGCAAGCGCTTAAGGAACGCAATGCCGATGTCCTTGCCATATCCGCAACGATGACATTTCATGTTCGCGCCGTCTCCGAATTGATTGCCGCAGTGCGCTCAAACGAAGCCTTCCAAAATATTAAGATTATGGTAGGCGGCTATCCTTTCAATATTGAGCCTGCCCTCTGGAAACAGGTGGGAGCTGATGCATACGCCCACGATGCCAAGGAGGCGATTGTGGTTGCAAACACCTTTTAACTTGGCAAGGAGTCCAAGATTTATCTTGGACTAAGAGGTTGATAATGAATTCCTTAAAAAAGCAAACAACTGGCCTTTCATTACGCTGTGATCCGCAGGGCAAGATCGTAGAGTTTATTCGCGATGACTTGGGCATCTCCAACCGAGTCGTACCGGGGCAACTATTTACCGCTATCGTAGACAAGGCAAGTCTTGAAAAAGCTTTCAATTTTTTGACTGAACTTCGGACAAAGGGGGCCGCATTCGACTGGCCCTTGAGTGTCCCGGTTGATAACCGGCTCTTGCTGCTGCATTTTACCGGGGGAATGAGTGGCGACAATCTTTTCATCGTTGGTGCAAAGACACTCTCCAGTGTCGATCAGTTTTATGACGAGTTGATGAAGATCAACAACGAACAGGCAAACGCTTTGCGCGAGACGATGAAAGAATATATGCGATCAAATAGCGCCATCAAGCGAGAGAGTCAATTTTACGACGAACTTTCCCAACTCAACAATGAACTGACTAACATGCAGCGCGAGTTAGCCAAGAAAAATATCCAACTTAAGCAACAGAAAAAAGAACTGGAAGAACTAAACGAGGAACTGTCTGCGACGATTGACGAGTTAGAACGGACACGCGATGAGTTAATCCAGAGTGAAAAGATGGCTTCTCTTGGGCGGATGGTGTCGGGCTTTGCCCATGAAATTAATACGCCTATTGGCATAGCCGTGACTGCCGCTTCTTGCCTTCACAATGCTGGGCAGGCAATCAATGAAATTAATGGCTGCGCCTGATCTTTATCGCATTCAACCGATGGAACAGTTTATTGAGCGTGTCCTCACGCAGATTACAAGCCTCTGGGATAACAGCTTAATTGCAACGATAAACGGTGTTATTGCAGTGCCGGCTGAGGATTCAAAAATGGTGATTCGGGCTGGCACGGGAAGATTTGCCAGCAATAATACATCCCAAGTGGATGTCATCATTCATACCTGCGACTCAATCCTGCGATGCAAGAAGCCGGTAGAATCCTTACCGGAAAATTCATTGCTGCTGCCTATGGGAAGCCAACAGACAGAATGAGCGAAAAAACCAGTTTATTGGCATGGCGGCGCATGACTTACGCAATCCTATAAGTGTGATACAAGGATATGCGGGCTTACTGAGCCGTTTTTCAAAGAATTTCAATGCAGAACAATTGGAATATATCAACGCGATACAGGAAAGCAGCCAATTTATGCAGAGTTTGGTGAACGATCTTCTCGATGTTGCCAAGATCGAATCAGGCAACTTGGAATTAAACCTAAAATTGATGGATTTCATTTCGGTTATCAGGCAGGGAATTTCGTCAAACAGCTCTTTGGCAGAGACTAAACAGATTCAATTGGAACTCAATTATGATGATAACCTTCCTCAAATAAAGATTGATGTTTCAAGGATTCAACAAGTGATGAATAATTTGATCAGCAACGCGATCAAATATTCGTATCCGCAGACGAAGATTAAAATTGGTGTCACCAAGAATAAAAACGAGGTTGTATTGTCGGTCAACGACGAAGGACAGGGCATACCGGAAAACGAACTTAGTCAACTATTTAAACCTTTTTCAAAAACCAGTGTTCAAGGA
>LUTY01002605.1 GCA_001640045.1 Candidatus Thiomargarita nelsonii
CCTGCAAACTGGGAACGACAAAAATCGACTCAAAAACACACAAGCCTTGATTGCCTCAAAATCCTGAATTCAATTCGTTTATTTCCTAATTAGTTGTACTAATATTAGCTTAGATAAATCTACCAACCAATGCTAAACGGAGTACAACTCATATCGATCTAAACGAATTGCTGATTGTATCTGCTGTTTTTAATTACGTTCCACATTCTCGCACCGCAGTGCTGGCATACACTCCTTTGATCGCGGCGGAGCGAGAGAAAAATTTTTCCCTTTGATGGACAAAAACGCTGGTTGCTCAGCAATAGAGAATTAGGAGCGAGACGGCGAGCGTGAACTCATCATAAAATTAATGTTAAGACGGCAAAGCTCAGCCAATTGTTCGTTTCTCTCATATATTGCATCAGCAGTGGCGGTTAGTCCAACCACACCTTCCATCACGGTGGAAACCTCGAAAACTGAAACCAAAGGGAGGCGCATAATAACCCAGACGCAACGCATTTTTGGTGGCGTAAACTTAGCACCGGCAGACAACGCAGTGCATACACTCACCTCAGCACCCCAAGCAGAAACGCTGGCACCGGCAGTGGCGCGGGCAATAACCGCCACTCCCTTACTTTCACCGGTGAGTTTTGAAAAAGACGGGAAACGTTATCAAGCCGTTGCCCTGCCCGGTAACAATACACGCGACGTAGGCGCAGTTCGTCTGGAACCAACCGATTTAGTTGTCCCCGTTCAACGTGGCACTCAGATTGCACTGACTCGGAAATTTAATTCCTTCTTTCAGCCATCTGACGTATTTGGTGGCACCTGGACTTTAGATTTGCCCCGATTGGAACAACAACGCCGCCCGACACAGCGTACAGAGGACAAGGTAAAATACCAAATAACCTATCAACTCACCAGTCCTCTCAATACTTGGTCAGACAACTCAGTTGGACTAGCCCGCGACAATGATAAGCGAATTGGCTATCCCACTAAATCCCTATTCCGTGATAAACGCCGTTGGCATTTTAATGAGCAAGGTTATTTAGTGGCGTGGGCAGAGACACCGCTATTGGTGGTTTATCGACGAGATCAAGCGCAACGCCTTCGCCGTATCGAGGGCTGGTATGGAAAATCTCTGCGAGCCGACATCAAATTTAAATACGATACCTCTGGACGCTTACTCTCAGCGCATGGCAGCAATGATGAAGTCGTAAATTACAAATATGATGATAGCGGTATGTTGAAGGTAGTAGCATCTCCGCAGGACAATCTTGAATATGCCTATAAAAATGGGCTCATCACTGCTCTAACACAATCTGGCAAAACCAGAAAATTTTATTATAACGCTCGTGGGCAACTGCAAAAGGAACGCCTCCCGGATGGTACCACCGTTGCTTATACCACCAATTCAGGATCACAAGGCACCAAAGTTACGACCACACGGGCGGGTAAAATAGTGGAATCAGTCCAATACAATGCCGCCTTTCAACCGACACAGCGTACCTTTGACGATGGCTCACAAATTGTGTGGCGGCAAAATGGCACTGGCGCGGTGGAGACTACTCTAACGTCCTCAGAAGGTGAACAATATGTCGTGACGACGGACGGCAACAAACAGACAACTTGGCAATTTCCTGAAGGTGGGACTTATAAAGCTGAATATACGGAGGGTCATTTGACCACGCTAAAACAGGGAGAACGTCCGATTTTACGCCAAGATTGGCTTAGAGATGGTAGATTGATTTCGGTCATTTCTGAGACAACCGCGCTGCATCCAGAGTATCGTGATGATGGCGTGTTAACAAATGTTTTAGTCAGCCCACCGGGAAAAGGGCCATTTAATCGCTGGGTTAAATTTCAATATGATGAACAGGGGCGTACTGGAACCATAAAGGACTATTCGGGTTCTGAGATATCGATGGCTTACGACAAAAATGGCGAACTTTCAACACTTGCCTCAAATCGTGGCAGTGCTAAAATCAAGCGCGATGATCAAGGTAGAGTCGCGGCAGTTCAAACTTCTTGGGGATATGGACAGACTAATATATATGATCATGGTGAGATCAAAGCCATCAATTTTAGCCAAGGAAATGAGACGGCAAGCATCAAATTTGATCAAGATCGTCCGACTATAATTAGGCAATTTGATGGTGCCGAGTGGGTATTTTCTTACCATAACCAAAGGGTTAAAGAAATTAATACGCCAAACGATGTGGTTTTGATCTATGAATATGATGCCGATAATCGCTTGGTTGCGGTTCATTTTGATGAGGCTGATAGTATCAAATATAGTTATGATGATCGAGGTCATTTGGTTAAGGTGATGCGAGTCAGTAAATAAACCTAACAAAAGCATCCAGCCGCTCCCTGCGGCTCGGCTATCCATGGAGTCCAAGATTTATCTTGGACGAATGGATAAACCTTAACTCGTCAATTTCTTATAAATATCAGAAACTTTCAAAGGCAATTTCCGCACTTCATCAATCACAATATAATTGACAGCACCATACATATGTGGAAGATAATCCTTAGCCTCCG
>LUTY01002617.1 GCA_001640045.1 Candidatus Thiomargarita nelsonii
AGCGTGAGAAAGTCTTTGTAAATGGCTTCTTGATTCGCCTTTTGGGCTTGTTGCCAGGTTTGCAGATAAGCCCAATCCCTGGTATCAAAATGAGCATATTGCGTGGTCACTTTACGCCATGCCGCATAAGTATTTTGCTGTTGTGCCAATTGGAAAGCGAGTGGATAAGCCATTTTCCATTGTCCCAAGGCTTCTAAACAGGGCGAACACACCGGTTCGCCCCTACAATCCCTAAATACGCCAGGTTTTGTAGGGGCATACCTATGTGTCTGCCCTTAATTTAATGGCATTGGTATGTAGGGTGGGTTTAGCTTCGCTGACTTCGTATCGTATCGCGCAGCTAGACCCACCCTACAATTAAAAAGGGACAAGTCTAATGAGCCGTTTTCTCTGACTGTCATTGGAGTAGGTAGCCTTGCAAATATGAGCGAATTTGATAAAATTACCGACAAGGTGGACACCGTCGATAATTTTAAAACCCTCGCTTGTGCAATGTGGGTACCATCAGGTTGCTATTTGGAGTAGTCTGGCATATTTTGGAGTCCAAGATTTATCTTGGGCGAGCCGAGCAAATCTTGGACTCCAAAAGCATTATTTTCATCCAATCGGGAAGATGGATATGCTGACTAACCTCCCAGGCGATAATAAGTTGTAGGTTAGGAACAGGGAGGAGAGGTTTTAAACTTGTCACACTGGGAAGGGAGACAAGGCACACATTGTACAACAAGCGGTATTTGGAGTCCAAGATTTATCTTGGGCGAGCCGACATCGCTCGATAAATCTTAGACTCCAATGCACCTTTCGATACAAAAACTGTTAATCCCGATAACCAGCTAGATATCTAGCATCAATTAGTGAATCTATGGTTTCTTGAGGATCCCGGTCACTCAAGATAGGATTAACTCCGGCGGCCTCTAATGCATTATAGACATAATTACCGAAGTTACTTCCCCAGACGGTTTTACAATCTTTTAAAATTTCGGCCATTTTCCGATAAATTTCTACTTCTTCATCCGAAGGATTATCTCCAATCACACTGGGTTTGGGATATTTCTCTTTGCAGATTTCACCATACGGATTAGGACGATATTCACGAAAAGTGACTTCTTTGCGATTTTTTAAGTCAAAAACCAAAAAGCGATCCGCATGAGCAAATATATAAGCACTTTTATCCTCATCCGCGACGATACCAAAACCTATACGTTCAATTTCAACTTTATCAGACATAACATTTTTTCCTAAATAATAAAAATATAGGGGCAACCTAGTGCAGGAGGGCGGAAATCCCGATACCATGACAGGGCCCCTACAATATCAATTGTTCTTGTAGGGGCAATCCTTTATGGTTGCCCCTGTTTGAAAGCGGTATGGATATTTCCGCCCTCCTGTACTAGCCTGGTTACCGTTGAAAGATTTTAGCACAGTTTCTCCATTTTCGACAGCATCGAATAAGGATTCTGTTTGTTCGTGTAATTCAGTGAAAGCGGTTTCAAGCATTTTGAAAACTCCGTTATTTTCAGCGGCAACATTTGATCAATGCCTTGACGGTGTTTGATAATTTGCTACTCACCCAATACTTAGCTAAGCTGCCACAAGATAAAAAACGAGTGGCAGCGGTTTTGGCACAATTAAATTTAATAGCACAACAAAAGGCTTATCCACACACGCTGAGTCAAGGACAAGCACAGCGCGTTGCTCTAGCACGGGCGGTGATTAATCGTCCCAAAGTCCTTTTGTGTGATGAGCCAACCGCCAGTTTAAAAAAAACGTGCCAGGAGAAATCTACCTGGAACGAGACTAGAGTACAACTAATTAGGAAATAAACGAATTGAATGACTTGTCAATTGTCGTTTTTAATTACTTCGTTACTTNAACTTTAGCCCATTCTCTTGCTAGCTTCATCATTGTCGTGCCTTTCAACTTCTGACGGGCATCCGCCCATCCCGACACATAAAGCAATTTCTCCACAAAAAATGTCTCAAACGTCTTAAGCCTTTTATAGCCCTCAGTAAGACGTTGAAGCGTTTTTTCATACAGTGGGGCGGCTTTTAACTCTGGCGTAAGCATACTGATGACCACGGTTGGATCAAAATATTTTCCCTCCTCGGAAAACTGAGGCGCGAGTTTTGACAATTGTTCTAACACCAATTTGGTACCACTCACGGATTGTTCAGAAAGTGTAGTAATAAGAATAGGTTCTATCCTTGGATCAAACAGAAAAGGGCTGGCTATATCACTTAACCCGGCTTTCAGATCAATCAATACCACGTTGACACCCAGCGCATTAGCCAACTGCTGGATGGCATGACTACATTCCCACGCCCCATCAACACTTTGTGCTATATGCTCTGGTAAAACGCGAATATCAAGCAGTTGGCTGTCTTCTGAACAAACCGGCAAAACATAAAAGCCATCCTCATAATAAGATTTCCTTAATTCCTTGGCATAAAAGGCAATCGTACTCTCCTGATCAGTGGGTGGATAATGATAGGCTTCAAGAAAATCAATCAAAGAGACAGTAGATTGCGGTTTTTCTTGACGATGCCAATAGGTGAGACTCGGTGATTCTAAGTCAGCATCAATCACCAATACCTTAGCATGGTCAAGTAAAGCAAATAAGTAGGCAACCAAATGCAAACTCCGTCCTACGCCACCTTTGAAAGAGTGAAAAGCAAGCATTTTGAGTTCATCAGAAAAAGGCGGCGGAAGTTGAATGATTTCATTACCCGCACCTGTATTTTCTAGGTATTCCACTTCCTCCCAGAAAGGACGAATCACAGTTTTTCTAAAACTTTTTGTTTCTTCAAAAATAAATTCAACCGGTATGGTTGCACCGTCTATCTCTAAATGAATGACAGATTCGCTAAACCCATCACCAAACCACAGCTTGAGTAAAGCTTCAACACGAGTTTTTTCATCCGGTCCAGATAAAGCAATTTCAATGGCATCATAAAAAAAGTCTATCCTCAAAATCATTGACGGCATTCGAGTACGAGCATTGGTATGGTGTTTAATGATACGTTGTACATCAAACCAAGTTCTTAATCTCATAAAAGTTTTTCCTCAATCCATTGGTTTATTTCTAGCAACTTCTGTTCAATTTTTTCATCAGAGACATCAACAGATTTGCCACCATAACGCCACATTTGATTAATATCTTGTGGCGATACTGTTCTTTCTTCTTTATACTTACTTGTTTTATGTTTTTTAATGGGTTTTATTTTGGTGTTTTTTAAACGTACTCTAGGCGTCTTCGAACCGATACTCAAATAGTCTAAAAGTCCATTAATATTATGACCAAAATCGGAAATCACTTGACCACTTCGGCATTTTTCATCGGTTCGTGTTAATAATTCAGTTTCCATTATCACCGCTTTTAAACCACATTCAACCGCATAAAATAACAGCAAACGATGTACATTAGTACGGGGTTCAACTTGTGAAGCGGCTAGATTTTGCCGCCAAGCATTTCTCATTTCGCGATCTGTAAATGGTATCACTTTTTTTCTAGTATTTTTTCTATGAGCAATCAGATTCGTTTTTCAAAGACAAAATTATTCCGAGCAAAAAAACAATAAACTACTTGAGAAGTCAAAAGCAATTTTAAACCTTGAAAAATAGGTATTTCCTACCGAGTCCCATAAGGGATATTTTATTTCTACATCTTGCTCGCATTTATCAGCTACACAATATTCTTTCACAGTTGATACAAAAAGTCCGCCCTCTTGGCATCCATTGACTGTGCAACCAGAAATTTCAACCGCATTGTTTTTCACATAATCACCAAGGTTTTTTAGTGTGCTTAATGTCGTATATTTTCCACCAGTATCAAGGAGAACTTTTTGTGTATAGTGATTATCTATTGTAATGTCTATATGTGGCCTTCCATGATCATCATATTCCATGGGATAGGATTCTCCTCTTAAACAGACATTTCCTGCAATATCTAGTGTAACTTCTCTCAGGTGATTGATTTCAAGAATCAGGCCCTGCAAAAGATTCATGCCAATAAAACCATTGATTTCATTATTATCAGCTTGGCTAAAAGGGGTGTCCCAGGCAAACACTAATACATCTTTAAAACACATTTTACCAATACAGAGTATTGGTACAATTGTCCAACTTTCGTCTTCCTTTTCAAGAAGTGTTGATGAAATAACTGTGTAACTAGCACCGGTATCTATCAGCAGGTTTCCTAATATGTTATCTATCTCAGCTTGTACCACCGGACGGCCATTTCCTTCAATAACCGGTACAGTAATTCTTGTCGCTGGTATGTTAGATTCGTCCGAGTCGCCCGAATTGCATGAAGTGAGAAAGAATGATATTAATAAAATGGATATGTACTTTTTAATCATAGAAAGTGCCTTAACGCGAGGTTATACTATACACCTTCACAAATTGAGCTTTTGTCATTTCGACGATAGGAGAAATCTTGTTGAAATTGTTCAAGATTTTTCCTATCGTCGAAATGACAAAAAAGTTCAGTTTATGACGGTGCTCAGTATAATTTTTTTGAGTGCTAATCATAGATAGCCATGCCTGCATTCCTTTGATCGCGGCGGAACGATAAAAAATCGAGTACAACGGATTTGCGGAATAAACGGATTGAAAATAATTGCAGTTTTTCAATAACGGGTTCGATGTCAGAGCTTAGTTCCGGTATTTTTTTGCCAAGTGCCGTAGGTTACGTTTCAATTCGGAAGTGTATATAATTTCCATATTTTGTAAAACTCATTCAGTGTCAATGCCATCCCATAAACGACTGATAGGGTAAGTCTCGCCCGATAGAGTTTCTTTCCAAGCTTGGCGAAAACTTTCTTCTGCCGTGTTTAAAGTCACACTTTCACGATAAGATTTGACAATACGCAAGAGTATGGGAAGATATTCCACGGGTGTTTGTTGAATTTCTGTGGCAAGTTGTTGGGTATAATGTTGAGTTGTTGTCATCATATGAATTGTCCTTGTGTTTTTGCGTGGCATGATAGCAGTATTTGACAATTCGTGCAAGGTACTCCAGAAGTATGCGATAAATCGCCTACTACGAACTTACAAGCAAAACACTACCACCGCCCAAACACAAAATCCTTAAATCCCCCTGGCGCGTGCAACACGGGCACCTGTAGTCCCTCGGTCAAATGTTTGCAGTTTGCTGTGCGTCCAGGCAAGTATTTCTCGTTCCCACGCTCCGCGTGGGAATGCCTGCCAGGACGCTCCGCGTC
>LUTY01002607.1 GCA_001640045.1 Candidatus Thiomargarita nelsonii
AATTTTTCCACTCAGAGATGGGAGCAACTAACCTAATTGGCAACACACCAATGGCATTAGAACTGATGACGACAACCGGACGAGTCTTACGAATTTCGGCACCGAGGGTTGGTTCAAGATTCACCAACCAAATTTCGCCACGATTAGCATCGTTCATCAATAAAATCTCCTGCTTGCCATTCTTGGCGTTCTACTGCTGTTCGTTTGTAGTGTGCTACCATTTGTTCGGCTTGTTGTGTCAATATTTGATGCCGCTCGTCCAACTTCATCCGCATGAATTCAAGTTGAGACGACGACGGTAGTTCTGTTTCTTTGGTTACTAATTCATACAATAAGTTGTATGCTAGTCGTAGTTTTGTCGTTGGTAGTTGCCTAACTAATTCTTGAATATTAGAATAAGTAATTGTATCCATTTATATCTTCTCCAAAGAACTACCTTATCCTGTTCATAGACTGCTAGAATTCAGATTCTATTTTTACCATCTGAGTTGTCTCGCTTTAAATTCTATAGTATTTCAGAAAAATGTCACGCTCTAAAGACCTCAGAGGTTTTGAAAACCTCTGAGGTCTTGGCATCGTCCGGCCAAGTCTTTAACCGTTCGCGTGTAAGCAGGCTAACTCTTTTCCAGTTTTTCAATCAGTGGCAATATTTTTTGCTGCAAATCTTCAACCGTTATCTGCCCTACCTGTTTATAACGCACAATACCTTGTTTATCAACAATAAACGTTTCTGGTGTCCCTGTCACGCCCCAGTCTATGCCGATTCGTCCTTTTTCATCAAAGGCATTGGCAACATAAGGATTTCCTGTCTCTGCTAATACGGACCGCGCCTTTTCTAAGGTGTCTTTATAATTGAGTCCGTAGATGACATAGCCTCGTTTTGCCAATTCCATCAGTAATGGGTGTTCATAACGACAGGTGCGACACCATGATGCCCATACATTAAATAGCGTCACTTTGCCGATAAAATCTTGATGGCTTAATGTTTTGCTGGGATCATTGAGTTCTGGTAATGTAAAGGGGGGTGCCGGTTTATCAATGCGGGTAGAGCCTATATCTCGCGGATTTAAACTTAAGCCCATGTATAAAAAACCAGCTAGTATGAAAAAGAGTCCTAAAGGGAGTAAATGTTTGAACATGATAGTTTTTTTCCTATGCTGCGGCGTCCAAGATAAATCTTGGACTCCTTATAAAACACCGTTGTTTCGGGAATGGAGCGAAGCGGATTTCCCGAAACTCAACTAAAATATTTTTAAGTCGCAGGACGAGGGCTTGCCGTGCGACGATAACGTTTATCTGTGGCTGCTAAAAGTCCGCCCAATACCATCAATAATCCGCCTAACCAAATCCAGCGAATAAACGGTTTATAATAAACGCGCACACTCCATGCCCCATTATCCAATGGTTCTCCTAAGGCGACATAAATATCACGGGTAAATCCCCAATCAATGGCAGCTTCAGTCATAGGCATTCTTTGTACCCGATAAAGCCGTTTTTGGGGTTCCAATACCGCGATTTGTTCGCCATTTTTGAGCACTTTAACCAGTCCTTGTTCTGCCTCATAATTGGGTCCATTGACTGAGTGTGTGCCTTCAAAAATAAAGCTATATCCGCCTAATTCTAGGGATTTTTGAGGTGCCATACGCACATCTTTTTCAACGCTAAAGGCATTGGACAGTGTAACTCCAACGACAAAGACTGCTACACCAATATGAGCCGTCGTCATACCGTAAAAACTTTGTGGTAGGCTGCGTAGTCCATTAACTCTTTGAGACATTTTGTCACGTACATTTTGTAGACTGGTCAAAACAATCCAAGCGGCAGCCGCTATGCCCGGAAAAACGATTAAACCTGCTTTGCCCATGACTAAAACGGGCAGTATAACTGCCAAGGCGATACTGACTATAAAAGTGTAGCGCAAACGAATTACTAAGCTTTTCACCTGTTCGTTTTTCCAGCGGGCGAGTGGTCCAATGCCGAGTAAGAACATGTGACAAATTTCAAGCGATTTTAAACGAACTCAAAACCAGACCTAATCTGGACATGATGTTTGTCGCTGGCGAAGATTTTAATCACAAAAAACTTTTCAAAAACTTCAAAATACACTATAAATTGGGTAAAAAATATGACAAAAGTCGTTTAAGTTTTTGGCTTAAATTTCAAATTTTTCGACATCTTCATATTAATAAAAGAACCAGGGTTGTTTTACCCTTTTTACATTTATGTTTAGAAAATATTCAGCAACATGTTAAAGAAGGTTTTGCCGTTATTATTGTAGAAACTATTGAGAAAAGAGGTATAAGATTGGCAGTGATTGATAATGGAACGGGTTTTATCAATAAAGATAATGAACCGGTTTTAATAAAAAATGCCATTTCATATAACCATTCTTTTGGAAAAGATGGGCACAAGGGACAAGCTTTGTGGTGGATGGTTCAAAACAAGTCTCCAGCCACATTTATTAAACAAGGGGGAGAACTGGCACTTATAACCCCAGTGTTATTATCATCAACACCTAAC
>LUTY01002608.1 GCA_001640045.1 Candidatus Thiomargarita nelsonii
GCAAATCACCGGGGCTGGCAAACAAAACGGCTGTCACTACTGGCAAAACATAAGTCAAACCAAAACCGACATTGGTGGGTTTGAATTCATCAGTCAATTCATCACCCACTTCAAATTTATATGATAATCTGGCAAATTCATCAGATAAAAAAGAAGTCACTCGAACATCAGGGGTGATTTCTCCCATCCAAGCGTCAAGTTGTGCCAATAAAGCCAATGAGTTTGCTTTTGGGTGAGCCAATTTTTTTATGGCTATCTCTTTACGCTGGTTTTTAGCAATAAAATGAACGGTCTCGTTCCCACGCGGAGCGTGGGAACGAGAAATAAACTGAACATTGATTAATGTACGTCTCGCCAATATTCTTTCTTCAGAGCATAAGCGAATCCCAAGAAGATAACGAGAAAAAGTATTACCTTCCAACCTAAAGACTCTCGTTGCAACTTAGCAGGTTCACCAATATACTCAAGAAAGTTCACTAAATTACGCATATCCTTTTTATACTGCTCAGCTTTATCCTTATCTGCCTCGTCGTCCAAGACCAATTCTGCCTTTTCATGTCCATGCTCATCTGTGGTATGAACCAATTTTTGCCAACCTTGCCGATCCCACAGAACATGAGGCATTCCCACGTCCTTAAACACAAGATTGTTGACACCCCATGGGCGCGACGGATCTTTGTAAAAACTCAGCATATAGGTATATAACCAATCCGTGCCACGAGCGCGGGCGCGGGAGTGGAAAACCGTGTGGTGGTCACCAGTACCAATGACAAGAGTTTAACTTGGCAGATAGTGTATAGCAGCTTTGCCGACAAATTTCTGTGGCAAATAGACTCTGGTTCTAGTGTGGGAGAGGCCTTTCAGATCGCAGCGACTATAATACTTAACGATGATTTATTTGGTGGGCAACGCCCATGGTTGGATGATGATGGTGATGGCCAATTCTTCAACGATGGGGCACTCGCGGCCAATATTTACTTAGGAGGAGAAGGCTTTATTCAAACACCGCCCCCTGCGATTACCCAAGTCCACCCCCACAAGACACTGGCAGAAAATGACTCCAGTGCCACACTCTGGGTAAAAACATCGCCCAGTGGCTCAACAGCTAAGCTTTATAAAGTGCAAGCCGTGTTAGTCAACCCCAACTTTGTACTCAGCGATTATCAAGGCGAGGCCACCAACTTTGATCGCTTTGAAGCCGTTTATGACAAATTTTGTACAGCGGGGCTTTGGCGGATTTTTTATCAGGCGCAAGACACCGATGGTGTCTGGTCAGAGATTGCCACAGGAGAAGTGCAGGCACAAGGCTGTTCGCTACCGGCGACGGTCAAAATGGATATGAATCAAAGCCGCTACACGACGACAGAACCACTGCGCTTAGATATGACTGTCAACGGACAGGCAGTAGTTGATTTATATGTAGCGATAGTGTTTCCGGCGGGCTATTTTCAGACAATAGCCTAAGCAATTCCTCTCAGCCATTTTCTCCCAAACTCGCCGGACAGGGCAAAGCATATACCGTCGCTCAGTTGAAAGACATGAAGAACGGTGCGCGTGACAATAGTAACACGGTGGTTATGATGGGGATTATGGAATCGGTGACTGAGGCCGAAATAGAAGCCATTGCCCAGTGGTTGTCATATTTGCCTGGCGGTGTTGGTGTAACTGGCGATGCCACTTTAGCAGCTAAAGGGGCTGAAATTTACAAGAGTAAGGACACCAACTGTATCGGTTGTCACGGTGCCGATGCTAACACACCACTGCGTCCAGACCATTTTCCCAAGCTCGCTGGACAAAACAAGACATATATTATCACTCAGATGAAAGACATCAGGGATGGTGTCCGTGACAATAGTCAGACAATAGTTATGACCGGGATTACGCAAGGGTTGAGTAACGAGAATATAAAAGCCCTTGCTGAGTGGTTGGCATCTCTAAACGGGCCCGGTGTGAGTAATTAAGACAGTTGTCAGGCCAGAAGATACGGTAGTTCCATAGAAATTTAATAACATCCGAAACTTAAACCTGACAGGTCTTCAAGACCTGTCAGGTTTGGCTTAATTTATGAATGGATATCATAGACCGCAAAATTATCAATAACTTACAGGGTGGATTTCCCATCAGTGAACGCCCTTATGCTGATGCGGCTAAGCAGTTAGGCATCACTGAAAACGAACTGATTGATCGTCTCACTAATTTGTTAGAACAAGGCGTATTAAGTCGCTTTGGCCCCATGTACCACGCGGAACGTTTAGGGGGGGGACTAACGCTGGCGGCTTTGTGTGTGCCTGAAGCCGATTTTGAACAAGTCGCCGCCCAAGTTAATGCTTTTCCCGAAGTCGCACATAATTATGCGCGTGACCATGAATTAAATATGTGGTTTGTTTTAGCCACTGAGCGGCCAGAACGAATTGATGAAGTTATTAATGAAATAGAGGCTACAACTGGACTGCCTGTTTATAATATGCCCAAGCAAGCGGAATACTATATCGGGCTCCAATTAAAAGTGTAATGATATC
>LUTY01002609.1 GCA_001640045.1 Candidatus Thiomargarita nelsonii
CATTGGAACTCGGTAAACCTATTTTGGTTATGCCGCGACGTGCTGTTCTCAATGAGACACGTAATGAACATCAGCTTGCGACGGCTCAACGTTTTTGTGCTACTAGAAATGTTTCAGTTGCCATGGACGAGTCAGAATTGCTTGAGCGATTGGAGCATTTGCAAGAGGTGGCACTTACCGAGCGTATTGGGCCCTATGCGTCGAAACAACTTTTGATGAAATTGCAAACTTTTTTGAACGAGGCTCAGGAGGTTTCTGATGCCAGTGTTGAGACTCAATCCACAGGTATGATTTCGGTTATCGTGCCGGCGCATAACGAAGAAACCGTCATTGTTCAGTGCTTAGAATCACTATTGAATGGAGCACAGCCCAGTGAACTTGAGATAATCGTTTCGTGTAATGGATGTACCGATAACACGGCCAAAATAGCCCGTGGGTTTGGAGCTCCTGTTCGTGTGCTTGAGACGGATAAGGCTTCCAAGATCGTCGCTTTAAACGCTGGCGATGAGGTGGCTTGTTCTGAGCTGATGTTCTATATTGATGCTGATGTTGTTATTGGTTTCGATTCTATTCGTAAGATGGCGGTTGCGCTTGAGCGAGGTGATGGTTTGGTGGCTGATGTACGAATTTTGCCTGAGTTTAACGTCGCAAGCTCCGTTACTTCGTTTCAGGCGACGAGTTGGTTGGTATGGGCATATTACAAGGTTTGGACACAGTTACCCTACAATCGTACTGGTGTGGGAACGGCCTTTTATGCTTTATCGCGAGAAGGGCGTAGACGCTTCTCTGTATTTCCTGATGTGATTGCGGATGATGGATTTGTGCGAGCTTTGTTTCAGGCTGATGAGAGAATCCGCGTCAAAGGTGCCTATTCAACCGTTAGGCCACCCGCTAATTTGTGGAGTCTGATAAAGACCAATACCCGTTCCAGACTGGGTGGGTATCAGTTACTTGATCAATTTCCTGATATGCCAGTTCTTGATGCTAAGTCATTTAGGGAAATATTGGGATTTTTGATGAAGTCTCCCCTACTATGGTTATGTATGCCTGTTTACGTTTTTGTTAATTGGTTTACCCGCTTGCGGGCGCGAAAACAACACAAGTCGGTCAAGCCGTTTCACTGGGAACGCGATGAGTCTAGTCGTGTACAAGGGAGATTTGATGACAAACCAGAGAGTTAGTTGGATAGATGCAGCTAAAGGAATTGGTATTATTTTAGTCGTATATGGTCATGTTGCTAGAGGTGTTTTTAATGCTGGCTTATATCAAGAGCAGCCGCTAGTAACATACCATTTGATAGACAATATTATCTATAGCTTTCATATGCCATTGTTCTTTTTTCTGTCAGGTCTTTTTTTTCTAAGAAGCTTTGATAAAAGAGGATCGAGACTGATTCTGAATAAAATTGATACGATCTTTTATCCATATCTAATATGGTCTATTATTCAAGGTGTTATAGAAATAATTCTATCCCAATATACTAATGGGACTACATCCTTTGGGAACTTGATTGCTATTTTGTGGCTGCCAATAGCCCAGTTTTGGTTTTTATACGCTCTTTTGCTTATTTTTATTTTTAACACGGTTATTTTTATTTTCTTAGAACGTTATTTTAAACCTTTAAATATACCTTTTATAATTTTTGGTATAGGGTTTTTTCTTTTTCTAATAAAACAATATCTGCCAGCAGACTACTTTTTTATACGAGCCGTTTCATATAATTATATTTATTTTAGTTTCGGTATTTTGTATTGGAGAGTTTTAGATGGAAAACATCATAGTATTTCTTTGACGCTTGGTGTATTTGTTATTTTCAGCCTCTTTGAGTATTTGGTTTACTATACAGCAACGCTGCCATCTGATAGTGCTCTTATAAAAATAATAATTACTTTTAGTGGTATATTAACCGTTATCTTTGTTTGTCAAAATCTACGTGGAACAATAATTAAAATTCTATCATTGGTCGGGAGGTATTCAATGGAAATCTATTTGATGCATGTCATTTTCGGCAGTGGAATACGTATCGTTCTGCAAAAAATATTCAATGTTAATAACACCGATATACATTTGATATTGGGGACGTTGCTTGGTCTTATATTTCCGATTCTTTTTGTTAAAATTGCACGCTCGACTAAGTTAGAGTTTCTGTTTAAGTCTCCTCGTATTATTTCAGTCGATAAAATTGAATCTAAGCCATAACAATGTGCTGCACCTGACCGTTATTCCGCAGCGCGAAATAGCGGCGGCGCTTTTCTTTTTTCCCCCACTTGTGTGATATGCCTTACAATCTCTGAGCACTGCACAAAATTTTGTCCCTTCTCCTTACGCCATTCAAGAAAACTTTTCTCAGTCAATCGTGGATACACCGCGACTTCAAAAAAATTTAGGGGAAGGTGGCTGGCAGTCTGAGTATTTTTTTTTATTAAAATGTTAACTACTTTTTATCGTTCTTAACGTTCATCAGTTAGTGTACAATGTATTTTTTTTTCATTAGGCTAGCATCAGGAGCGACAATAGA
>LUTY01002610.1 GCA_001640045.1 Candidatus Thiomargarita nelsonii
AGTTGACCATAACTGCAAAGACGCTTGATTCGCATCGCAAATTTCTTTGGCAAGATATAATCCTAATCCTGTACCTTTGGATTCTGTCGTAAAAAACGGTTCAAATATCTGTGTTTTGACTTTTTCCGTCATTCCTTGACCATGATCTCGTACCTCAAGAGGCCGTAGATAACCCAATCCGCAGTTGTCAAGGCACGAGACGTGCCTTTGTTAAAGCTACTCAAGGAACACGGGTAGTCTCTGAGGAGCCGGATGAGGTCGAAAGTCTCAAGTCCGGTTTTGAAGACTGGCTTTGTAGGGTGTATTCCATAACTCGGAAGGACGGGAGAAAGGTAGTGACCTGCATCGCCAAGTTTAACAATCTAATCATTTAGAACAGGCGGTGATTTATGATCCCTTACGTGATGAATTATATACCGCTTCACGGGGGGAAGGGGCATTACTCAACGATCGTCGCATACGAGTGAGTGGTTTAACCTCTTTGGATGGTGCGTTATTAGGCACAGGTTTTCCTTTTAGAATGCAAGAGCATATAGATACTTATTTGAATACTTTTAAGGCTTTGTATCCTTTGGTTTCAGATATTCGTCGCGCTGGCTCTGCTGCCTTGGATTTAGCTTATGTTGCTGCTGGACGTTTAGATGGTTTTTGGGAGTTAGGTTTAAAAGAGTGGGATATGGCTGCTGGTGTTTTGTTAATTCAGGAAGCGGGCGGATTCAGCACTGATTTTGGCGGTGGGAATGATTATTTGAAAACCGGCAATATTGTGGCAGCTAGTCCAAGAGTACATAAGGAAATATTGCAAACAATTCAGCCGCATTTATCTAAAGGGTTGAAAAAATAAGCACGAAAAAAATAACAGACCTACGGGGTTGCCAAAACCCCGCAGGTCTTTTTTTGGGTATTTTAGTTATGAGGTGTTGACAGTACTTCTAGCGGCAGTCGCACAGGGATTTATAATTGTTGCTTCTATGGTTCGCATTATTTGTATTCAATTTTGTGTTTTTGGATACGATAACGTAAGGTGCTGTAACTGATGCTCAATAATTTAGCTGCTTTCGCCTTATTGCCATGAGTTTGTGCTAAGGCATTCATAATTGTTTTTCTTTCTACCTCTTCCATGTGGCTGCGAAAACCAGCTTGTTCTTGATGATTAGGCAGTGTTGCTTTTTCATCTGGTAATTGCAAATCTTGAGGTTTAATAATATTGTTTTCACAAAGCGTCACTGCACGTTCAAGAAGATTTTCTAATTCCCGCACATTACCAGGGAAGCTATAAGCTTGTAATGATTTTATAGCCTTGTCTGATATTGTTGTTTGTTGGTGGTATTCACTTGTTGTGTCGTTTGATTTTAATTTCGCCAAAATTTTGGCGACTAAATCGGGAATATCTTCAATACGTTCACGCAAGGGTGGAATATAGAGTTCAATAACGTTGACACGGTAAAATAAATCTTGTCTAAATTGACCTTGTTTGACTAATTCGGCTAAATTGCGGTGCGTGGCACTGAGAATGCGGATATCAACTGGTATTTCTTTTGCCGCACCAACTGGACGCACTTGTTTTTCCTGAATCGCCCGCAATAGTTTGACTTGCATATGTAAGGGTAAGTCCGCGATTTCATCAAGAAACAAGGTTCCCCCATCAGCCGCCTGAAACAGTCCTTGTTTATCATTATGTGCAGTCGAATGCGCTCCTTTTTTGTGTCCAAAAAACTCACTTTCCATGAGTTCCGTTGGTATAGCGCCACAATTAACTGGTGTAAAAGCTTGCTTAGCACGAGCGCCTAAAGCATGGATCAGGTGAGCAACGACTTCTTTTCCGGTACCAGATTCCCCTTTAATATAGACATGCGCTTGACTGCGTGCTAATTTTTCGATTTTAGCGCGGACGGTTTGCATGGCTTCAGAGCGACCAATGAGTTTGGATAGCAGAATATTTTCGGGCTGTTTTTTTTGTGTCTCTGCGGGTTTTGTTTGCTTGTCGGGTTTAGGCAATTGTAAGGCAGTGGTAACTAGATTGCGTAATTCCAAGAGTTTGACAGGTTTGGCAATAAAATCAAATGCGCCGGCTTTCATGGCAGCGACAGCGGATTCAACATTGCCATGGGCTGTAATCACTACAATGGGGGTTTGATTCCCAAACGTGGTAACTAGCTCGATGCCATTGCCATCTGGTAAGCGCATATCTGTCAAACATAAGTCAAATTCGTATGCAAGCAAATATTCTTGAGCTTGAGCGAGTGTTTCTGCGGTATAACAGGTGATGCCCATAGGTTTCAAGGTCATAACCAATAATTCAAGAATATCAGGTTCGTCATCTACAACTAAGCAAAGTGGTTTCGACATTTTCAGTTATCAGTTATCAAAAAAACTTAAAAATCAGAAGAAAAATAAATGCGAAAACAGCAACCTAGATTGCTAGTTGACCATAACTGCAAAGACGCTTGATTCGCATCGCAAATTTCTTTGGCAAGATATAATCCTAATCCTGTACCTTTGGATTCTGTCGTAAAAA
>LUTY01002611.1 GCA_001640045.1 Candidatus Thiomargarita nelsonii
TGTTTGACTCCCGGGATTTCACTCATAATTCGTTCTAGGGGATCAATGGCTAAATTGGCCACCTGTTCAGCCGACGCGCCGGGATAGCGGAGAAAAATGTCCACCATCGGCACTGAAATTTGGGGATCCTCTTGGCGGGGGGTGAAAATCAGCCCGATCAAGCCAATGAGCAGGGTCGCTATTAATAACAATGGAGAAAGTGGGGAATCAATAAAGAATCTTGCCATATTCCCAGCCAAACCCAGCCGGGGGCGTTCTTCATGAGGTAAGGGTGGATGCGACAATGCTGGGCGTCGCGATCTATGTTTGATGGGACGGTCGCTCATAACTTCACCGTTGTATTGTAGTTAAATTTGTGCAAGGTACGCCTTGCACTCCTGAGACAAGTCTAATAAAGTATAAATCTATATATTAGGGTTTTATAATATACATGGGTGATGGTCAGGAGTGCAAGCGTACCTTGCACATGCGACGGAACTAAACTGTGAGGTCGATCATGTTTAATAAAAAAACGTTTATTCAAATCTTGTTGTTGGCACTACTGATACTGCCGCTATTCAATTTATTGTCACCCAGTGCCGGGGTGGAGAATATTGAACATGCTGAAGGTGTTATTATATCAGCTAAGTCGCGTGATATTGATACCAAAGTCCCCATTGGTGGAACGGTCAAGGCACTTAAATCAGTCATATTGGCGGCACAATTACCGGGGCGAGTTGTTAAAATTGCTGGTGAAGAAGGCGATGAATTCAGGCGCAATACGGTGTTGTTATCCTTGAATGATGAGGATTTACGGGCTAAACGCCAAACCGCACAAGCGCAATGGGCTAATGCCAATGCTGAATGGCGTAATGCTGGGGTACAATATTCTCGACTACAGACTTCGCCTGCGACATCTAATTATGCGCCGGGTGGGATGGGTATGCCGGGTATGTTTGATCAAATCTTTACCAACCCCTTCGCCAGTATGATTGGCACCCGCCAGCCCGGTGTTGAACGTGGCGCGGATATTTACGCCAGTGGCACTCGCATTGAGCAAGCTCGACATGCGCTGGCACAGGCTCAATTTCAAATTCACCAAATCGATACCAAATTACGCGATGCCAGAAGTGTTGCGCCTTTCGACGGCGTTATTGTTAAAAAATATGTGGAAATTGGCGATACCGTACAGCCCGGTCAATCTCTACTGGGTTTTGCAGATTTGCGGACTTTACAGATCGTGGCGGACATCCCCACTCGTCTCAGCGGGAATTTGCAGGAAGGTGATAAAATCGTGGCCAAGATTGATATGAGTGATACTATGATAGATGTCCAAATTGCTACCATTTTTCCGACGGCTGATCCTGTCCGTCATACCATTCGGATGAAATTCAACCTGCCAAAAACGGTCAAAGTTGCGCCCGGTACTTATGCAGAAATCTGGATACCGACTACAAGCGGCAAAACGCAGATAGTCGTCCCGAGCACGGCGGTTGTTGAACGGGGCGGTTTGCCGGTGGTGTTTGTAGTCAATGAAAACCAACGCACCGAGTTACATCTAGTGCGAGTCGGCGAAACTTTGTCTACTGGAGAAGTCGTGATTTTGTTTGGGCTGACAGAGAAAGATCGTATTTTGGATAAACCTGCCCCGCATGTTGTCTCAGGTTTTCTCGTTGCTGAACGTCCAAGATAAATCTTGGACTCCTATTTTTGGAAATGAATCATAATGAGCACTCATTACTTAAACCGCTTTTTCGTTCCAAAATCTGTTGCCATCGTTGGTGCTTCAGAACGGGAAGAAAGTGTTGGCTATCGTTTGCTATTGAATATGCAGGAAGCCGGGTTTAATGGTAGACTGTATCCAGTAAACCATAAACACGATGAATTACTCGGACTTAAAACTTATCCTGATATTAACGCCATCCATGATACCTTGGATTTAGTCGTTATTGCCACACCCGCCCCGACTGTTCCTGGTATTGTCCGTCAATGCGGTGAAAAAGGTATAGATTCCATCATCGTTATCACGGCTGGCTTTGTTGAACTGGGAAAGGCTGGCAAACGTCTGCAACAAGAAATATTAGATATTGCTCATCGTTATAATATTCGCATTATCGGACCAAATTGCCTGGGTGTGATACGCCCTAGCGGATATCTTAATGCAACTTTTGCTTATGGCACAGTTCAAGAGGGTCATTTGGCACTGGTTTCTCAATCAGGTGCTGTTTGCACAGCGATTATCGATTGGGCGCAATCACAAGGCATTGGCTTTTCTACTGTGGTTTCAATGGGCGATGCTGCTGATATTGATTTTGGTGAGATTCTCGATTTTCTCGCAATGGATGGTAAAACCACGGGCATTTTGCTTTATGTAGAAGGTATTAGTCATGCGCGTCGATTTTTAAGTGGATTGAAAGCAGCCGCCCGTTTAAAACCGGTTATCTTGATTAAATCTGGCCGTCATGAAGCTGGCTGTAAAGCTGCTATGTCTCATACTGGGGCAATGATCGGCGGTGATGATGTGTTTG
>LUTY01002612.1 GCA_001640045.1 Candidatus Thiomargarita nelsonii
AAAATACTTAATTATTAATATGTTACGTAGTATTTTTCGCAAAAATTTATATGCAACATATTGATAATACAACAAAAGGTATATATCTCCAGTAAAAATGGACTCTTTGAGACTGTCTGAGACCTTTTTTTTACTGGGAGTGCTTCCGTACTAAGCCAAAATCTAGTTTTGACATCAAAATAAACCACTATATTTCAATAACTTACATCATTATCATCTAAAATATTCCCAATAACCTATTGATAATATTTACGATAGGAAGCATTCCTTAAAAACTTTAGTCTATTTACAAAGAGGTTCTCTTTGTGTGCGACTACGCTTTTCCTCCGGGTAGTCAAATGCGGCTAAACCCGTATAGTCCGGTGAATGAAATACGGGCTCGCGCATCACGACTCCTCGATCTCATTTCCTCCCGTTCATTGAAAACTGTGTGTGGCTACAATTATGTGGTTGGATTTGAAGCGTGGCGTTCTGATTTTGGGAATGCCTTATTTCGAGGCTGAGCCAAAATCAACACTTTCTGCCCGCCTATACTTAACTAGGCCACAAACTAAACAAAACTGTCATTTCGACCAGCGGGAGAAATCTATAGCCGCTCTTATCCCGCTGGTAGATAAGTTGAAGTTTTGTTTCGGGAATGGAGCGGAGCGGATTTCCCGAAACAACGAATCTATCTGACCTGTTACTGATCGCTTAAAACCGTCTCTGCGACCGCAAGATTGGACACCAGCACAAAAAGACCGTCCGTCATGGGATTTTTACCCTCTTCAATATAGGCGGCATAAAATATGTATTCTCCCCCCATACCCGCTGGCACTGGAAATTGTAAGAGGTGATATATCGCTTCTGCGTTTTCTACAGATTTTCTAAAATGTTGTGGTGTCAGGCTGAATGGCTCAAAGGGCTTAGCCGTCATAAACAAAAATTCCTCGCTGGGCAGTTCAATCGCCACCCACAAGTCAGCGCGGTTAAAACGGCTGTTTGCGGTGACATGCGTTTCTAAGTCCAGTGTCACGAGTTCGCCTACCGCGTAGGCGTTTTTTAGCCCGGTGAAAACTAATTCATTCTGATGTGGTGGTGGTATGGGGCCAGCCTGTGTGATGGTAAAGGTTTGGCCGGCAATTGTGAGCGTACCGTTACGAGTGGTTCCGGTATTTTCCATAATGGCATAAGTGACAGTGCCATTACCTTCTCCGATCCCGCCTGATGTGATATTGGCCCAATTGATGTCGCTGCGGGCTGTCCAAGGATTGCGCTTGGCGCTTGCAAGAAGAGGTGCTCAAGGGCTACGAAAATTATCACTTTCATGTCGTTTACCAAAAAGTCCATCATTTTTGTGCAGTTGATATGGGCAGTCTTTATCTTGATATTATTAAGGACCGTCAATACACCTGCCAAACCAATAGCCTCGCTCGACGCTCTGCACAAACAGCTTTATATCACATTGTCGAGGCTTTAGTACGTTGGCTGGCACCCATCCTCAGTTTTACGGCGGAAGATATTTGGCGATCTATGCCGGGTAAACGGGGTGAATCTGTATTATTGGAATCTTCATGGTATGATGGTCTTTTTCCATATCCCGATGAGACATGGGAGAAAATCTTTGAAGTGCGTGAGGCGGTGAACAAGGAATTGGAAAAACTGCGTGGTTCTGAGGCTATTGGCTCCTCTTTGGATGCTGAAGTTGATATTTATTGTGACGATGCCCTTTACACACAATTGACTGCCTTGGAGGATGAATTACGCTTTGTTTTTATTAGCTCATACGCCCGGGTACATCCCGCGAGTGCTAAACCTGAGCAAGTGGTGACAGGCGAGGGTTTCTGGTTTCAAGTCAAACCCTCTGAGCATCCTAAATGTGTCCGTTGTTGGCATCATCGTGAAGATGTGGGTAGTCATCCTGAACACCCCGAATTGTGTGGGCGTTGTGTAGACAATGTTGTCGGTGGAGGTGAGCAGCGTCGTTATGCCTGAGAAATCCAGTGGAGGAGAAAAGGCTTTAGTGTGGTTTTGGTTATCACTGTTAGTTGTGATCCTGGATCAAGTGACTAAAGTGTGGGTAAGTGCTAACTTAGCCTTGTATCAATCTATCGTTGTGCTACCCTTTTTTAATTTGACATTGCTACATAATGAGGGAGCCGCATGGAGCATTCTCGCAACAGCGGGCGGTTGGCAGCGTTGGTTTTTGAGTGGACTTGCAATACTGATCAGTGGAGTGATAGTGATTTGGTTGAGCCGTCTTAAACGTCAACAACGGTGGTTGGCTTGTGCGCTTGCTTTAATACTGGGTGGCGCATTGGGCAATGTGATTGATCGTCTCATGTATGGATATGTAGTTGATTTTATTGATGTCTATTATCAACAATGGCATTGGCCTGCTTTTAATATCGCTGATAGTGCCATTAGTGTTGGTGCTGTTATGTTGCTGATAGATGCTTTGCGGAGACCGGCTGATTAACATAAAAAAAATCGTAACTACTCAGCTATCCTCGTTCCCACGCTCTG
>LUTY01002613.1 GCA_001640045.1 Candidatus Thiomargarita nelsonii
TACTTGGATTTACCAAAGAAAACTATACAAACCTTCTTCACCAACTTGAAACAAAGTCTTTACAAGCAGACACCACTTTTCACAGTGAAGATCAGTATGGAAAACGTTACACAGTAGAGGTGTTGGTTGAGGGCATAGAAGGACAACAAGAGATAGTCAAAACCGGCTGGCTTGTCCCAAATAAAACGAGAGAAGCACATTTAGTCACATTGTATGTAAAAAAGAGGTAAACATCATGCCAAATATAGGTGATGTAATTGAAATGATAATCGACATACCGACACGAAATTTACGAGCCACTCAAGGCACAATTGTTCATTGTCATAATGAAGCCGCTTACGAAGTCGAATTGACTAATGAAGAGGGAGAAACGCTTGACTTTGCGAGCTGAAACCCAAGAATGGGTAAGCGTTGCACAAAAAACAGCAGCCATCGTCGGAAAATTGCCTGAAGAAACAGCAAATGAAATCTTGGATTTTGCTCGTTTTTTATCAGTCATGTCTCATTTGAGAAATGGCAAAGTTCGCTCTCAAACAATTTCCCTACAGCAAGCGTAACGAATAAACCCACTTCCTCGTTTTTCTGGTATAGATTGAAAACGGAGCCCAAAGCTTTTGAAGGAGTCCAAGATTTATCTTGGACGTATTTCACGCTCCGCGTAGAATTAAAAGAGGAAATATAAATGTTTAAATTTATTGAAAAAATCATACTAAGAACCATCCGTGAAAAAGAACACGCGCCACACCCGATGCAGCCCGATCCCTTTGAAAAACCATCAAACTATCGTGGCTGGCCTTTTTTGCTAAGATATCCCTTAGCAATGCGTTATCTAAAACGTAAAACAGAAACCTTGGCCTATTTTCGCCTAAACAGCATCTTTCCAATTCCCCAAGAGGCATTTTTACAACACCTCAAAACGAGCCTATCAGGTACTTCTGACAGAATGCCGATTTGGACATGGGGTTTCCGTTCCATTATCATCTACCCGTTATTACTTATCTGCCTTCTCACAGCGGCATGGATGGTCAAAAAACATTATGAAACACAAAAGCTTGAAAAAGCATTCTCTCAGCACTTAATACAATATTCGGACTTGCTCCACCAGAATATTGGTCACAAGCAACTACAACAAACCGAAATGGTGGAGAAAATTGATCGGCTTGCCGAAATCGAAAAACAAAAAATCATCTCAGCTTTGCCAGACTATTTGCATACCCAATTTAATTTGGCATTGTCAATGTTGACAGATGACAAGAAAACGGCTGAAGACATTTTTGTGGCATTTACAAACATCAATCAAGAATTGGATGCACACGGACTGCCCTACTACATCATCCCCAAAACTTTTTATGCCGATTGTCTATCATTTGTAGATATGCCTTTGGAATTAGAATGGCTGTTAAAAGAACTGTTTTCTGCTAATCAGGCACTCAAACAATGTAAAACCACCATGGTCATTACTTACAAAATCAAGCAAGAAGAACAATTTCAATACGAAACAGACACATTACCCGTTTACCACGGATACCGTCTTGATACTGTGCCCATATCAGAAATCGCCCTTGGGCTCACCTACCACAAAGGACTGGGCTCTATCGTCATCTTAAATAGCACCAGAGACTATGCCATTGATAGTATTATACCTGCTCTAGTCTATAGAGGCAGATACCAGGTTGTGCCTTTATGGTTCAAAAGAAAATATAGAGTTGAGGATGAAGTTGCCAATGTTTACCAAAAAACGCTGAGAAGCATTTATCAAGACGAACACTTGATAACACTTAAAAACATCGCTAAAGCCCTGCTACGCGACAAGAATTCTACAACCCCTTCTAGGCTACGTCACACCCTGATGCAAGTTGATCACGGCATCGGCGGCGGTAGTTGGATTCATTCGAGATGCCTGCTGATTTATCGGCCATTGAAACGATTGAAGATTTGATTATAAAAAGCGTGGCTTATCATGAATCCTACCATCAAATTTCTAAAACCGATTGGCAAGAAGCCGCTTGGGTTTCAACGGTACTTGGAAACAATAAACTGAAAAATGATACGCTGGAAGAAGTGGGCGCCTATCTCGTTGGACTTTATTATGGAGATAAAACCCGCGCCATCCAAATCACTCAACTTTTTTTCTTTTCGGTCAATATACTGTTAGAAAATAGACCGGAATATTATGCGTCATCTCTCATTTTAATGGCGTTAATAGAGAGTTATACAAAAGAACAATTCACACCGCGTTTGGCGAAAAATCCGCTTGAATTATTTATGGCTTATAAAACGCTGAACAAACTAGAAGATGAAGAATTAGGGAGGTTGGCGGAAAAAGCTTATATAAAATTATTTGAACGCCCATTTCCGGAGATTTTAAATTAAAATAGGAGTCGGCCAGATAAGATTTCTCCTGACATCGAAAGGA
>LUTY01002614.1 GCA_001640045.1 Candidatus Thiomargarita nelsonii
CTCCAAATTCTTCGCGCAATGCATCAACGGCTTGTTCTGATATAGTTGGAAATACTTCAATCATTGCTCGTGGGCGCACAATGCTACGTTCATAAGGATTTCGTCCATGCTCTTTTTTTTCCCAAGACACGGCTTCGCGCATGAGTTGTAATACATAGCGAGGGCTTTGATCACGGTTGCCATCAGCAAGGCGGTTCCAAACCCAGTTACGGGTAAAAGAGGTTGCCCCCCCTCTCATACGTTCCCCAACCAATAAATTCCAAGCTAAATAAACCTCTTGTTGACTCCAATCATCGACTGGGGTTTCTCCAAAAAAATGGGGCGGTTGCCGTTTTTTGAGTGTTTTGAATTTTGGGGATTGTAGAGCTTGTTTTAGGGCAACTTTGATAAAAGCAACTTGATCATGCCATTTTAAAGAAACTGAACGCCCAAAAAAATGGCTTTTATTTTCAAAATTCAAGGTGCGCCATATATCTTCGCGGAGTAGAATTTTAAAACGCAAATTTTGTAACTGATCACCTTGTTCTGTGACAAAAGCAAACAGTCCTTCCAATGAATTACGCCGACGTTTTCGATCTTCATCGCTACTGCCAAAGCCCGTATCAAGTCCATCTAAAAGTAAAAGGGTATTTTTAGAGGCTGCCTTATCAAGACGTGTTAGCCAATCATTAGCTATAAGTCCAAAATCGTTAATTTCTAATAATGCTTTGACTAGTTTGACAGTTTCCAGTTCGCTTGCTAAAGAATCAGGCAGGCTAAATGTCGAATCAGGATTGGGTTTTGATGAAATATCCCATCCAAAATGGCAGGCAATTCCAGTATAAAGTGTCCAAAATTGTCGCCAATCGGCTCCGATTTTGGTGATAAAATTATCAATGTTACGAAAACCTTCAGCATTCAATAGCCAACTCAGATCTGTTTTAAGAGCCGAAGGTGAGGAAATGATGATAGATGAACGATTCTTATCTTCTTTGAGGCGGCGAAAAATCGCGGTTTTTCCCGTCCCTTTGCGTCCTAAAACCAAGGGAATTGTAGGATTGAGTGCTTTTTTTATTAAATCAGTTTCTACAAAGGTAGAAAGAAATTGCTCCTGATACTCTGCGGTACCCCCTGAAAAGTGGAGTTCTTGTAAAATAGAGACTTTGTTAGTGGCAAGATCGTCATTTTCTGCTTGTAAAGTTGGCAAAAAACGTTCAATCCTCGCGTAGAATTGGCACCACTAAACCGTGTGCGGTGCTGACGGCGATGCCAATGTCATAGTAGCCATGATAAATGATGTCATCGCCTTCGCTGGAGGCATTGATGACGGGGAATTTTTGCAGGGCGCCTAGCGCCGCTTTGGTAAAAAAGGACATAAAGCCCAATTTAACGCCATGCTTTTTTTCAAATTGCGCTTTATATTTATTGCGTAAATCTATCACCGCCTTCATGTTGATTTCATTAAAAGTCGTCAAAATGGCGTGTTCATGTTGAGCATTGACTAATCGCTCAGCCACCCGCTTTCGCAAGCGCGTCATTGGCACCCTTTCTTCTGGGCGCTCATTCTTACTCTCTTCCCTTTCTAAAATAGGGGGAGATTTTGGCTGTTGCAACATATCCGCTTTAGTGACACGCTCACCATGATGCGGGACAATCGATGGATCAATACTTTGTTCAGCCGCCATTTTGCGGACAGCAGGACTGGTTTTTACAGGTGGCGGTGCCACTGTCTCGACAGCTACAGGCTCAACAACCGTCGGAGCGGGTGTGACGGCACTTGTGTCAATCTGTGCGATGACTTCAGAGCTTAAGACATTTTCGCCATCGGCTTTGATAATTTTGATCAAAGTGCCAGCGTGGGGTGCTACCACTTCTAAAATCACTTTATCAGTTTCAAGATCGACCAGTTTTTCGCCTTCTTGCACGGCATCACCGGGATGTTTATGCCAGTTTAATAAGGTGGCATCGGCAACCGATTCAGGTAGCACTGGCGCTTTAATTTCTTCAATATACATGGTGGTTTCCTTTTTTTTCGTTCGTTTTTTCTCGTTCCCACGCTCTGCGTGGGAATGCCTTCACGGACGCTCCGCGTCCTGCAACAAAAAAAACGACGCGGAGCTTGATTCTGGCATGGACAAAGGGAGTTTGTTAAACTCAGCCCCATAAGTCACCATAAGGGAGTGGTCTTTTGATGGTGGATTTAGGTAGTCCAGCAATTCTAATTTTGTCTCAGTATGTTCTTATTTCAAAAGATGATAGACAAATATGTCTCATTTTGTTTTATAACAATTAATATTGTGTGGTTATAAAGTATTGACCATTCTAACAAAATGATTTTGCCCCATATTGGGCATTTTTAGGGCGAACACTACCCTCCATTTGACTGGCTATAAATTTAATAAATGGTTAGTGTAAATTTTTATCATTGCTCAAAAACAAGATGTCAACGCAGCCGCTTAGATCAAACCCAATGCCTTGGGTGAGGCGATTATACATACCCGCCCGATTCAACCCGATGTGT
>LUTY01002615.1 GCA_001640045.1 Candidatus Thiomargarita nelsonii
CGTGATTGCGTTAATCGTTTATTCAATTTTAGTACCACTGTTAGTATTTTTTTTCCTAATGGATAAAAAAAAGATACTCCAGTGGTTGATAGCCTTTTTACCTCAAGAGCATACGGCTGCGAAAAAAGTTTGGGTAGAAATGGATTCGCAAATGGGCAATTATGTACGCGGTAAAGTGTATGAGATTTTTTTGGTCGGCACTTTTACCTATTTTCCTTTTGCCTATTTTGGTTTAAATTATGCATCGCTGTTGGCAGTGATCGTTGGCTTGTCAGTGATTATTCCTTACATTGGTGCCGTGGTCGTGACATTTCCCGTACTGATTGTGGCGTATTTTCAATGGGGTGTTGGGCCAGATTTTTTTTGGGTAGCGGGTACTTATTTTCTGATCCAAGCCCTCGATGGTAATGTCTTAGTGCCTTTGTTATTTTCGGAGGCTGTGAATTTACATCCGGTAGCCATTATTGTCGCGGTGTTGGTATTTGGCGGGTTATGGGGATTTTGGGGCGTATTTTTTGCCATTCCCTTAGCTACCTTGGTTAAAGCCTTGATATCGGCTTGGCCACGTACACATACAGATTGAGCTACTTTCACGACAGACCTGCGGTGTTGCCAAAACTTCGCAGGTCAAAACATCAAAGACCCGTAGTGCTTAAATAAAAAGTTGCACATCGCGTCATCATAGAAAAAAAAATGAGGCTTCTTGATACTACACGTCCCGTCGAAACACCTGAAGGCATTGAATTGGGGCTACGAGTCGCTGGTCCCACTGTACGCGCATTGGCTTGGGCTATTGATTTTTGCATTCGTATCCTCTTTTATATTGTTCTTTTGTTTTTATCAACAAAATTAGAAAGATTGGGAAATGGACTCTTATTGGTCTCTATATTTGTCCTAGAATGGTTTTATCCGGTGCTGTTTGAAGTGTATAGACAGGGCGCGACTCCCGGTAAAAGTGCCATGAAAATTAAAGTCTTGCATGAATCAGGCACCCCTGTCGATTGGTCAGCCTCAATGATACGCAACCTGTTACGGGTGGTAGATTTTCTACCTTTTTTCTATGGTTTGGGATTAATCGCTATGCTTATCAATGAGGATTTTAAGAGGATAGGTGATTTAGCCGCTGGCACCGTCGTTGTGTACCAAGAAGAAATCCCAGGTTTTAAAAATGAAAAGGCATGGGGGGATGAATCAGCATTGCCAATGCCAATCGTTTTAAGCTTAGAAGAGCAACAAGCCATCATCAATTTTGCGGACAGAGCACAACAATTGCCGCAGGATCGGGCTATCGAATTAGCAAATATCGTCACCCCATTAACGGGTAAAACGGGGGAGGCGGCTATTAAAAGCCTTTATCAACTTGCAAATGGTTTAATAGGATATGAAACAACGCACTTTTGAATCTAGCCATCAACAAGAATGGGATATTTTAGAAGATTGGCTAAACAATCTCGATAAGCGGCGGCGACAGAAAAACCTTGCTCAATTTCCACAACTCTATCGACAAGCCTGTCAACACTTAGCATTGGCACAGGATCGTCACTATAGCCCACACTTGATAAAACGACTCAATCGTCTTGTATTAGGCGGACATCAGCAGCTCTATCAGACACAAAGCCGATTGACTGCTAAAATCATCCATTTTATCAGAGTCGATTTTCCCCAACGAGTGCGCCAAGAATCGCGTTTAGTTGGCTTATCCAGCTTATTATTTTTCGGTTCATTACTGCTCATGTTTCTGAGTGTACAAATCAATCCCGATCTGGTTTATAGTCTGATGGAGGCAGAACAAGTCATTGAAATAGAAGCGATGTATCAGCCAAATGCTGTTGATTATAACCGCGATGCTGAAAGTGATTTCTTAATGTTTGGCTTTTATATTAGAAATAATATTAGTATCGGTTTTCAAACTTTTGCAAGTGGCATACTGTTTGGCGTGGGTACACTCTTTTTCTTGATATTTAATGGGTTATATATAGGCTGTGTCGCGGGTCATCTCACACACATTGGCTACACAGTTCCTTTCTATTCATTTGTAGCTGGACATAGTGCCTTGGAATTGAGCGCAATTGTGTTGGCTGGGGCTGCCGGTTTGAAATTGGGACTCGCCTTGATTGCACCTGGGCGATTGAGTCGCCTACAAGCCTTGCGTCAGGCGGCGGCTCACAGTATTAAACTCATCTATGGTGTCATTATTATGTTATTGTTAGCTGCCTTTCTCGAAGCCTTTTGGTCATCCAACGCAGCCATTGCGCCTGACATTAAATACACAGTAGGCGTTTTTTTGTGGATCAGTGTTATTGCTTACTTTATATTAGTAGGGCGTCGTCGTGCAATTGGATCATATTGAAGCCGTTGTCCGCCCCCGCAATCCTTGGGAATCCATTGATTTGGGCTTTAGCATGGTACGGCGCTGGTGGAAACCTTTATATAAAGTATGGTTTGCCATCGTACTGCCCCTTTTTCTGAGCATCCATTTATTTTTTTATTTTTTTTATG
>LUTY01002616.1 GCA_001640045.1 Candidatus Thiomargarita nelsonii
CATCGTAATGGTCTCTTACTTGTAAAATCACAATGCCTGCATTGCCACCATTGCCACCGGGGCCGGCATTGCCGCCTGGCCCGCCATTGCCGCCATTGGTTGCGGAGATGTTATCAGGTTCATTCCAACAGTCGCCGTTTGGAATGACTTTGGGTACCTTTCTTGTGCAGGTATCACAAAATGTCTTGGGACATTTGTCACACACGCGACAAGAGTCACAAACTGTACGTTTTTTCCAGCAAATTATAAATTTCGACTTACATTTCTTCCTACAATTGCACTGCTCATTTCTACAATTACAATCTAATTGTTTTTCAACACAGCGGCATTTATACTGCTCGTCAACTTGAATGATTTTATCCTGGCAACGCCTTTTTGTTCTCTCGATTTCATTTCTTCCATCAACGCCACGTTTTCCTTGGGCACCGTTACCGCCTTGCCCCCCTGCTTGCCCCCAAACATCAATTTGAATATCCCCGATGAGCCGATAAACATCTAAGGATACCCCACCCGCGTTTTTTCCATCGGCACCACGACTGCCATGCCCACCATAGCCTCGTCCATCCCGCCCATGAGAAGCGGCTGATTGAAAAGAGACAATCCTCGATCCTTTTTCAACCTTCAATGTCCGGGCAAAAAGCTTTAATGGCTTATCCCCAATGATGATCTTAGCACTCCTCGTCAAAATCACGTCCACATCGCGCTCCGCTTTACTGATTGCGTTCCACTGTGCATCGCCAGGGTACACATATCCTGTCACACGTATTTCCTTACCATAAACCCAGTGAGGGGAAAAAATGAGCAGTAAGATTATGGCACTTATCGCAATAAATGGCTTTAAAGTATTCATTAGATTATTCTCCTTATGAAGCAATGCCATTAAGTTAAGCTTAACATATTGATTTTATTATCATAATGATATGCATTACGGGGTTGCAAACCCCGTCCGGCACTGATAATTCGAGCCTAAATAATTCGAGCCTGGCCCCTTTAATTACACTCGATGCTCAATTTTTTTCTTATTGACTTTTTGAATATTTTATGATTTTAATTAACTTCAATGACTTACAATTTGTAAACAGCTAGACAGCTAAAAAATGGGGACGGTCGCGTATATTGTTAAGTCATTGATTATTCAATCATCACAAATGTCAAGTGCTAAAAACTTGATCATCGAGTTACACGGAGCGGAGATATGATAGAGTGGATGTTCAAAATATGGCATGAGGTTAGCATAAAATTCGAGCCTGGCCCCTTTAATTCTTTTAATTTCCATCGTGCGGAAAAATTAGCATCATTGGGTGGTAATGTCCATATACAATGAATATGATCCGGCAACAAAACGCCTGCATCCATTTTAAAGTGCAAAGTTTGTCGGGTTCTTTTAATCCCTTCTCGTAGTGCTTGTCGAAATTCAGGGCAGTTGCTCCAGCAACTTGAACACGACGATAATTTGACATAGCTTATTCCCCACTTCGTGGTAGGGTGCGTCCTACGCACCATTAATCACGTACCATTAATTAAAATGGTGCGTAGGACGCACCCTACGCTTGCTACAATGTTTCTTAACTTAATGGCATTGATCCTACGCTGGCTTTCACCCCGCAAGAAGTGCCAAGCGAAGCTTGGCGCACCCATACGACGCTCGCTAAGGGCGTTCATAGAGGTGCCATTCAGTGCGAATGTTAAACGTCTGAAGTAATCTGGCATGCGTATGTCCCAATACGTATATGCTGAGAGGATTGGTGCGCTGATCATATCTTTGGTAAAGATAGATGAGCGTTGCTCCAAGCATGGTAGTATCGCGCGCCCGTGGATTTCCAGTGAAGAACGACGAGGCATCATCGGCCCAATCCTCTGCCTGGCGTACTGTAGGAACGTAATAAACCAGGTTTGTGATTCTTGGACCGCTAGTGAGATTATTGTAAGTAGCTTTGGGACCATCTATGAGAATATTAAGATAAAAAGGTTTGAGTAAGGGTTTGTAGGTGACTTCGTCAAAATTATGGGGATCAAAACGATGTCCATGCTCTGCATAAAGGTCCTGATTGAGCCCAATATAAACGGGATCTCGAGCAGGGAGACCGAGTTGTCGTGTAACCTTTTGACTTTTCAGGTAAGCGTCATGGTTTCCCCACAAAAACTTTATCTCTGCAAGCTTTGCATTTTGCAGTCGTCGGAATGCTTCAAATACAGGCGTATTTTGGATCATAACCTCAAGAGCCCAGTCCGCTGTTCGATCAGGAGATTCTCGATCCAACCAGATTGTCCTGCCACGCCTTACTCTAAACTGGTATTCACGTCCGAGCCACATTTCCAACATATCACCAGTCTGGATGAAATGGAGCAACCGCTTTGTCTCTGGACTCAGATTTGACAGAGCATCCAGAAATCGAACCAAATCATTTCCTGCGAATCTGAAAATATCAGGATTTCCAGTTATGGGCCCTGCGGCGACACGGCGATTTCCGTGCTCTCGGTTATATTGTGCTACGC
>LUTY01002628.1 GCA_001640045.1 Candidatus Thiomargarita nelsonii
TATTTGAATTCACCCCATCGATAAGTGAATCCAGTCATTTTGCAATGACCTTTTCTTCGTTATGGGCGGGTATGACTATTGATATTTTACCTTCAGGTTGGTCCATAATTTTTGTCCCTCCACGCTCAAATAACTCGCTTTTAAGCTAGATAAAATGACTGAAAACCCCCTAAATTTTTTTTGCAAATAGGGATCAAAATATGAAATATCCGGGTCAGAGATATTTCCGTGTTTTGGCTTTCGCATCAATAGCCAAAACAGCAAAAATTGGATAGTGATCTGAACCACCCGTGATTGGAAGCGTACCCGCTTCTACAGCAACAAATTGCTTGTTATAAAAAATATGGGTAGTAATGCAATGTGGGTGATTATTGGTTCAGGTAGCAAGAGTTGCATTATAATGGTGAACAAAGTACCAAATAGCTCCGAGATGGTTAGACACTTTCTTTGAAAAAGAGAGGGTTTTTCTAACTAAACTGGAAACACGTTGTCTTAATGTACAATCAAACCTTTCAATATGATTAGTTTGCCCAGGTTCAAACCGACTGGGCGATGACGAGTACTTGGGAAAATATTATCATAAGCTTCCCAAAAATCGGTATAACTAACCGCACATTGACAATAAACGGCTGGGAGAGAATCCCATAATTCCTTTGCGGTTTGACGGCTGCGATCCCCCACAGCAACCCCAACTATTTCTCGTGTGTCTCGGTCAATCGCGATCCTTTCCCACTGTTTATTTTTTTTATTTCCCACAAAGGACCAAAGTTCATCACATTCAATAGTTAAACGTCCGCCACGATTTTGGAAACGATCACCTGTTTGGGGATATTATCATATTTATCATTTACATAGTACTGTAGCCAATGTAAAGACACCGGTCACACGCGCAAGACCTGCCAATGGAACCAGTTCCAATAGCAATTTGTCAATTAATACCTTGGTTTATTCCGATATGGGTTGTTTTTTTGGGTTTAAGACAAACTGTTTGCCACAATCCTTGCATTTGTACTTTTGTTTGCCATTGGTGAGCGATCCATTTTTGACAATTTATTGGGAGTCGAGTGACAATGGGGGCAGTTCATGAATTATTCCTCTGTGATTAGACTAAAAGGAGAGCAGTATATCACCCACATTGCATCACTACCACCCACCAAATTATCGCAGCGTGGTGGGTAGGGTAGAGCTCAGCTCTCCCTACATGAGACTTATTGTGTATGGAAATTCATAGTCTTCGTTTTGCCGTCAACCTCCCTCTCACGATCCTCTGTCATAAAAAAAGTATTCGAACTTCCGAAAACGCCTGGTATAAATTTTTTTTTCTCAAAAGCATAAGGCTTGTAACCAAAGTCTGCCAAATAGCTTTGAACTCTCTTCCCAGGATTCTCAATTAACAATATAGGTCTAGATTCCATTAGAGTTCTTTCTGCGCCTAATAGGGCCTGGAATTCATAGCCCTGCACATCAAGCTTTATAAAAAAAGGGCTTAAACTTAAGTCATCAAGCTTCTTGATAAAGCACTTCACTTCTTGAACATTTAATAATCTTTCATTAAATCTGTATAGCCGGGTTTTCAACCATGATTCGGCTTCTTCTTTATGAAATGAAGCAAGACCATCAAACATGTAGTTTTTATAGAAGGGAATATACAGAGTAAATTCACCTGTTTTATCACCAAGCCCGAAGTTATGAATAATCACATTTTGTTTTTCACAGTAAACATTCACCAATTTTTTATGTAAAATGGGGTTAGGTTCAAAAGAATGAACAATGCAATTTTTCTTAAACAACAATATAGAATCAATGCTTTGTCCACGATTTCCCCCAACATCTAGATAAAGAGCATTATCAAAATCAGAAAATAATGCAATTGCATTAAAATCAGCTTCATGAGGATTCCCAAACATATTCCTCACAAATCTCTGAAAACTAAATTTCCTATCCAGAAGAAATGGGAAATCAGTTTGCATCGTTCTAATAAAAGTACGTATTTTTTTTTCCATATCAGCCTATGATATACTGTTTTCGTAGTCCTCAACAGGTAGTTGTATAAATAATGAACCATTATAATGCAAGTTTATCTTTTGCTGGAGCAGGTTTGCAACCTGCTCCGTAACGTTTTAGAGTAGCAATGAAAACGTTTCGGACGGGGTTGCAAACTGGGGTGTTAAATCTGACGTGGTTTTGCTCAGTTTTTTTCACCCTACTTTTGTTCCATTATAAATCTCACAGTAACTCGATATTTGAAATCGGATTTTTTGGAAAAATCGGATTTCTAACTTTGGCCCAAAAATAGGGTGAAAAATAAACCGCAAAATCGCTTCAAATTTAACACCCCAGTTACAAACCCCGTCCGGCATGAGCTTCTGTTAAAATACCCGAAAATTCATGATTCAGTACTTACAACCGACATTCCGCACTTGACAAATCTATTTTTTTATTTTTTTAGGTTAAAAAATATAACTAATTGATTAAAAAAATATAAATCGTCAATATAATTAATTTATAATTGTATAAAAAATATTTTATTGACGATAATTTATATATTGTTATATAATTAATAAAATTAATTTGATTAAAAATTTATTAAAAACGCTGATATTTTTTTTTAGGCTGTATTAAAGCATTTTTAATAAATTGGTTAAAAATGTCAAGTGCGGAATGCCGGTTACAAAGCGCATTTTAATTCGTTTATCCCCGTCACCGAGGAGTCCTCTGTTTTCAATCAACTCTATTAATACGAGTAGACTCATCGCGTTCCCAGTGAAACGGCTTGACCGACTTATGTTGTTTCCGCGCCCGCAAGCGGGTAAACCAATTAACAAAAACGTAAACCGGCATACATAACCATAGTAGGGGAGACTTCATCAAGAATCCCAAGATTTCCCTAAATGACTTAGCATCAAGAACTCGCATATCAGGAAATTTGTCACGTAACTGATACCCACCCAGTCTGGAACGGGTCTTGGTCTTTATCAGACTCCGCAAATTAGCGGGCGGCTTCACGGTTGAATAGGCACCCTTGACGCGGATTCTCTCGTCAGCCTGAAACAAGGCTCGCACGAATGCATCATCAGCGATCACTTCAGGAAATGCACCGAAACGTGTACGCCCTTCTGGCGATAAAGCATAAACACCCGTTCCCACTCCAGTACGATTATAGGGCAACTGTGTCCAAACCTTGTAATATGCCCACACCAGCCAGGTCGTAGCATTGCCAAAGTCCATACGCAATTCAGGATAGGCCACCAACCCATCCCCTCGCTCAAGCGCAGCCACCATCTGACGAATCGAATCAAACCCAATAACTACATCAGCGTCAATATAGAACCTAAGTTCAGAACCAGCCGCTTCGTCGCCAGCGTTCAAAGCGACGATCTTCGAAGCGATATCCGTCTCAACCACACGAACTGGTGCTCCAAATCCACGGGCTATTTTTGCAGTGTCATCGGTACATCCATTACACGAGACGATTATCTCAAGCTCACTAGGCTGTGCCCCATCCAGTAGTGATTCCAGGCAATGAGCAATGACGGTTTCTTCGTTATGCGCCGGCACGATGACCGAAATCATAGCTTGCACCTTATTGGCGGATTTCGTGTCTGCGCCTTGAACAGTCCGCTGTTGCATCTGAGTTCCCTCCGAAAAGTCGTTAACGTTATGATTTTTCTATATCAATTTCCGGCGCGTCAGCAGTCTTTTGTTCAGGGGATTTTTTTCATTTTCGCCTTGAATACCATGACTAGGAATTTGCTATTAGTCACCAAATAGCGTTTCCACATTCGACGCGGCTCTTGCAATACTCGATAGAACCACTCCAAACCGGCCGTCTGCATCCATCGAGGCGCACGTTTAGTTATGCCCGCTACAATGTCAAATGTGCCGCCAACACCCATCGCAAACTTGACTCCGAAATGATCACGCCAACGATGGATAAATTGCTCCTTTTTGGGTGAAGTAATAGCCACAAAGAGCATGGTTGCGCCAGATTTACGTACCTTTTCCACGACTGCCGGTTCATTATCCCAGAAATAGCCGTGATGCCAACCCGCGATCCGGAGATGCGGATACTGTTGACGCAGACTGGCTACCGCCTTCTCTACCACCTCCGGTTTCGCGCCTAGAAAAAAAACCGGTTCGCCGCGTTGCTCAGCCAATTCCAAGAGACGAAAAAACAGATCAACGCCTGCCACCCGCTCCACAATCTCCAAGCCCATAAATCGTCCGCCCCAAACTACGCCCATGCCGTCAATGTTGATAATCTCGCAACCAAGTACCGCATCTCGCAAGGTAGCATCCTTGTGCATATTGACCAACTTGGCAACATTAACCACAACATGTTGGGTGAATTGATTGCTATCCAAACGGTGTGCAATTTCCAGCACTGTTTCTTCCATTGTCCAAGGCTGTATTGCAAACCCGAACATCTTTACCGAGCTACGCGACATGGGCTATTCTCCCGTATAGACAATAGACTTGTCAGTAAATAATTTTTTAATAAATAAAAACAATGAGTTAAACCCATAAACTCCTTATTTCTGGACAATTATAATAGAGTTGCTCCCAAATAATCTATAAATGTGCAAGGTACGCCTTGCACTCCTGAGTATGAGGTCTTTCGGAAAAGCTAACATCGAGTGTCAAACACCCCACAAAAATCCAATATTCGCTTATCTTTCACATTCAGTTCAAAAAATTCCCGAGGTTTTACCAAAAAAACGATTATATCAGCCTGTGCTACCGCTGTCTTATAATCAATGAGAGTAAAATCCGCATGTTGTTGAATATTCGGTTCCACTGCCAACACATTGAACGATTGTGCTTGCAATGACTGAGCAATATGCAGCGCAGGCGATTCCCGTAAATCATCAATATCTGGTTTAAAAGCCAAGCCCATGCAAGCGATTTTAGGTTTTTTATGCTGTTCTAGTTCAAAAGTCAAGGCTGTTGATTTCACTTTTTCAATCACCCAAGCACTTTTAAAATCATTTACCTCACGGGCTGTTTTGATTAGTTTAGCATGTTCAGGATGACTGGCAACCAAAAACCAAGGATCAACGGCAATACAATGTCCGCCCACACCGCAACCTGGCTGCAAAATATTAACACGGGGATGGTGATTAGCCAAACGAATCACTTCATACACATTAATCCTGTGCGTGTCACATAAC
>LUTY01002618.1:0-1275 GCA_001640045.1 Candidatus Thiomargarita nelsonii
GAAAATCGAGGGGTATTATCAATCCCAAACTCCGTGTAAGATTATGACTCAACCAGAAATTAAAGACTATCTTGAGCAACTGAATGAAATACTTAAATCAATCGACATAAAAGGTGAAATATGTCTCTATGGTGGAGCGGTAATGTGTCTAGTATATAACGCTAGACCAAGCACCAAAGACGTTGATGCCATTTTTGAGCCGGTACCAAAACTCCGCGCAGCAATTGAAAAAGTGGCTCACGCCAATAATCTGGATGAAGATTGGTTAAATGATTCAGTTAAAGGTTTTGTGGTCAATCATAACCAACAAATTTTCTTTAATTGGCCTAATCTCAAAATTTACATACCAGAACCTGATTATCTGTTAGCAATGAAGACATTAGCTTCTAGAGTAGATACGATGGATAAAGATGACATTCAGTTTTTGATTAATAAGATGGAAATAACCACAGCGGAAGAAGTCTTTAATATATTGGAAAAATATTATCCAAAACAACAGATTAAACAAGCCACTCAATTTTTTATAGAAGAGTTATTTGCACAATGAAGTCTATCGTTGAAATCAAAACTCAAATCCGGCAACAACCTGAATATTGGCAAATTCCGTTTATGGATTTTGTAGATGATTTTCGTCGTTATAAAGATATTTCCGCAATTGATACCCCATACGAATTGGATGACGAAAAAATGGATGCTTTGATTGCCGCAACGATTGAATACCTTTGCCATGAACAAGGCATAGAAGTACCAAATTGGATTTTCAGTATTCCAGCTTGTCAACACCCATGGTTTGTTGCTGGGATAGAAAACCTTAAAGCGATTGCTTTGGTAGAAAGCCCTTTGGAATTTCGCATTAGGAAAATATTTGTGCTGGAAAATTTTCTTTATAGAGTGTAAACAACCACCTGCTAAAAGTTTGCCGGTGGCTTTTTCTTCTTAATATTGTAATTAACCAACTAGAACCAAGAAACTAACAATGACCAATAAAACAAGACAAACCCGCCTCACGGTGATTTTTACCGCTTTGATGCTGTTTCTAACCCCAGTGGGATATGCACAGGGCTTTGAGTTTGAAGAATTTCAGTCTATACCTACTCAGGGGGCTGTTGACTGGGAATTTTTCACAATTGGCACTGACCATTATTTGGCGGTAGTTAACCGCTATAACGACTCCACTTTCAACATCAACTCCAAGCTCTACCGGTGGAATGGTGCGAGCTTTGTCGAGTACCAGTCTATCCCCACTCAGGCTCCTTATGACTGTGAATTCTTTAC
>LUTY01002618.1:1321-2493 GCA_001640045.1 Candidatus Thiomargarita nelsonii
AACGATTCCACCCACAACATCAACTCCAAGCTCTATCGGTGGAATGGAGCGAGCTTTATCGAGTACCAGTCCTTCCCCACTCAGGGGGCTGCTGACTGGGAATATTTTACGATTGGCACAGACCATTATTTGGCGGTAGCTAACAATCTTAACGATTCCAGCTACAACACCAACTCCAAAGTCTATCGGTGGAATGGTGCGAGCTTTGTCGAGTACCAGTCCTTCCCCACTCAGGGGGCTTTTGAGTGGGAATTCTTTGCGATTGGCACTGACCATTATTTGGCTGTGGCTAACTGGTATAACGATTCCACACACAACCTAAACTCCAAACTCTATCGGTGGAATGGAACGAGCTTTATCGAGTACCAGTCCATACCCACTCAGGGGGCTGTTGACTGGGAATTTTTTATGATTGGCACTGACCATTATTTGGCGGTAGCCAACAGTCGTAACGGTTCCACCCACAACATAAGCTCAAAAATCTATCGTTATGGCAGAAGTCAGTATGAAGCGTCTTATCAAGCCGGTCGTCAAGCCTGTATTGATGATCCAGCATCCTGCGGTATTCAAAATTGTTCGGCACCAAAAAATGTAGCCACCTTTGATATAACCTCAAACGTCCTACACATTCCCAACTATCAAAATATTTATTGGCTCAAGTTTGGGCTGACTAGCTGGGAGCCAGTTCAATTGGAATTGCAGAATTTTGGGGAGATTGGATCGGAATAACAAATTATCATTATCTTCTTTTCTCGTTCCCACGCGCCTGCGTGGAAACCAGAAACCTTAATAACTACACGGATTGTTTTTAAGAAAGGATAAGTCAAAACAAATAACTACAATGATCGTAGGTAAGCATGGATAAGTCAAAACCTAATTAAAGCTGGTTTTAGGTTTTGACTTATCCATTATTAAAAGTAATCCGTGTAGTTATTAAGGTTTTATCCAATCATGGGAGTCAATGAGCCAATGCCATATCGTGGCAACCATAAAGGATTCCCCCTACAAAAGCGGCATATTATGTAGGGGCAATCCCTTGTGGTTGCCCTTAACGCGGTAAATGAAGACGGAACGCTCCCAGCTTAGATTTTTTTACCACAATCAGAGTATTTTTTTTTATAGGCGTTGACAGCTAATCGTACTGATAGAAAAAATTGAGCCTCACATTTTTT
>LUTY01002619.1 GCA_001640045.1 Candidatus Thiomargarita nelsonii
ATTTGGGAGTTGCCTTACTATTCTCCTTAGTCCAAGATAAATCTTGGACTCCTAAAAAATAATAACTGATAACTTGTAACTGATAACTTGTAACTGATAATGCCAATCAAAAATATCAGCGTACCTGCGCCCCATCAGGGTTTATTTGATTTTACTCAAAAAGTGGCGACTGCTGTTCGTGAAACCAATATCCGAGAAGGACTGTGTACCTTGTTTGTCCAACATACTTCAGCTAGTTTGCTGATTCAAGAAAATGCCGATCCTTCGGCCAAAAATGATTTAGAACATTGGTTAAATCGCTTAGTACCAGAGGGAGATTCGCTCTATACCCATAGACTTGAAGGGGCGGACGATATGCCAGCTCATATAAAATCGGCTTTGACAGCCACGAGCCTAGCTATTCCCATTATGAATGGTCAATTGGCATTGGGCACTTGGCAGGGCATCTATTTGTGGGAACATCGTCATAATGCTGGACAGCGTTCAATCGTCATTCATATTAGTAATTAATTCAATCAAGAAACACAAAAAAAAATGTGGTTTAAAAATATACATATTTATCGTTTTTTACGTCCGTTCACTTTATCAGCCGAAGCCTTACATGAACAATTGACTCAGGATGCTTTTCATCCCTGTGGCAAAATGGATATGGAAAGTCTGGGCTGGGTACCGCCTTTAGGGCGTCATAGTGAATCTTTAGTGCATAGCATTAACAATTGCATCATTTTCAGTGCCCGCAAAGAAGAAAAAATATTGCCTGCTACGGTTGTGCGCGACTTTGTCAATGAGAAAGTTGAGGAAATTGAAACTCAACAAATGCGTAAAGTGCGTAAACGTGAAAAAGATGAAATTCGTGAACAAATACTGCTTGACTTGATTCCACGCGCTTTTAGCCGATCAAGCTATCTTTCCGCCTATATTGATGTCACAAATGGTTGGCTCTTGATTGATACGCCGAGTGATAAAAAAGCTGAAGAATTAATTAGTTTTTTACGTCAAACGCTGGGGAGTTTGCCGGTGGTTCCGCCTAAAGTTCAAAAAGCGCCGGCTAATGTAATGACACAATGGTTGATTAATCAAAACGATTGTCCCGCCGATATTGAATTAGCGGATGCTTGTGTTTTAACCGATCAAGAAGGTGCGGTGGTGAATTGTAAGCGTCAAGACTTGTTAGCAGAAGAAATCCATGGTCACTTGGAAGCGGGCAAATTAGTGACACGCTTAGCTGTCGAGTGGCATGAACGTTTAGGGCTGATTCTGGATGATGGATTGGTCATTAGACGTTTACAAACGCTAGATTTGATAAATGCACAAGTTGATGATGCGAATATCGAAACGCCAGAACAACGTTTTGATGCCGATTTTGCGATTATGACTTTGGAATTAGCGGCTTTGATTAAAAGGATGTTTGATATTTTTGGGGGAGAAGATGAAGCGGCTTATGCCTCGATGAAATAAATCATGTAGAACGATAAAGACCTCAGAGGTTTTAAAAACCTCTGAGGTCTGGGCCAAAATATTCCATTCGACGCTCACTTTTTCCATGAGCCAATAATCGAACGGGATCAAGAATTTCATCATAGGGGTGACATCATTTTTTTCCCCCGCCTAGAATTCTAAACCGTTCACATGGCATGAAACGTTAGTTAGATTATTCAGGACAAGTGAGACATCAACGTTCTGATAGGTTAAAAATACATTACCAATTTGATGAATTGGGAAACTACATTGGAAAATGGTGATGATTATGCAAGTGTCTGCAAATGAGGTAAAAGAAATTTTCCAACAATTATAGTAGTTGCGGGCATAGAAGGAACTAAAACAAGGAACCAAAGTAAGTCAAACATTTAACAATTATCTCTTATGTTTAGTGTTTGGAATTAGTACCTTCTATGCCCGCCACCACTATAATAGATGAAAAACTTTCTCGAGAGGAAGTTGCAGAATGGGCCTTCATCCGAACACAAGCTTATGACAATGAACAACTGGAATTTTTTCCACCTGAAGAAGAAGGTAGAATATGGGAAACGCTGCAATATATTGAAGGTGTTGATTTTAAATAAAATAATGAAACATACTTACATGTAGAGAGCGACTTTGTCCAAGAATTTCGTGATAAATGGGGGATACAACCGGAGAGAGAAACTAATATTTCAATTCACCCCACAATATCTGGTTACTCTGCCTGATACGTTGGATACTATTTTGTGTCAAATTCAACGTAAAGAAGGACTACCGCTCAATACACTTATCAATTTGTGGGTACAGGAAAAAGTGCAACAATACGCTAAAACAATGTAATGGTTTGTTTTATGGTTCCCAGGCACCTTTGTTCCACCCAGTCTGGACGCGCCAGCGTCCACTCGACGCTCACTTTTTCCATGAGTCAATAATCGAACGGGCTCAAGAATTTCATCATCGGGGTGACATCATTTTTTTCTCCCGTTTCCTTTAGTCTGTCTCAGTGCGCTATGTTAGCAGTTTGAAAAA
>LUTY01002620.1 GCA_001640045.1 Candidatus Thiomargarita nelsonii
GCGGCACAAAAATTGCTACATTAAACCAAGCTATTCGTGAAGCCATCCCAGACGTAAGAAAGGCTCTCGATAGTCATCCACAAGTTGAGGTGAAAATGCGGGCGATTAAATTTGCTAACGAGGCAGAATGGCATGTTGGTCCTGAACCGGTGCCATTGGATAAATTTACTTGGCCAGAATTGGATGTTGATGGTGTGACTGCGACAGCGCAAGCCATTAATTTATTAGCAGAAGAATTGAGTTTAGAAAAAATGCCACAACGTGGCTTGCCGCCTGTTTGTCTGCTTGTCTCTGATGGGCTTTGCACGGATCCCGATGAAGAATATATTGAGGCAATTACCAAACTTAAGCGTCAACCTTGGGGCAAAAAGGCCGTGCGTTTAGCAATAGCGATTGGAGATGAACTCGATTATGATGAAGAACAATTGCTAAAATTTGTCAGTCATCAAGAAATTGGTGTCCTCAAAGCCCATAATCCAGGTGAATTAGTCAATTATATCAAATGGGCTAGCGTCACAGCGACAGTAGGGGCTTCGCAAGGAAAAAGCAAAGGGAGCCTAAATGATACTAACGATAATGTCATCCTAAGTCCACCCCCTGTCCTAGTCGATTCTGATGATGTGTTTTAGATTGGTGACAAAACCTCGAAATCTTCGAGGTCTGTTTTATATAGCTGTTCAGATAAATATCTTGGCCTTGAGAATAGTCTATCTTTTGCCTATGATAACTGATAACTAATAACTGATAACTGATAAGCTATAGATGTCTATACAAAATACAAACTTAGGCTGGATTTTAGCCTCTCGCCGTCGCGGAGCATCCCACTGTCAAAATGACATCCCTTGTCAAGATGCTTATGCCGTAGATACCAAAACAGTTGCCGATAAAATTTGTCTTGCTTTAGCGGTTGCTGATGGACACGGTGATGAGCAACACGATCTGAGTGAACACGGAGCCAAAATCGCTGTCAGGGTTGCCATAAAAGAATTAATGGCGTTTTTTGACAATTTTTATTGTCAAGAAAATAGCTTGAGTTTATTAAATAATAATTTTAGGCAGCATTTTCCGCGCCATATTGGGCGAATTTGGCGCGATACGGTATTACAAGATGCCGCAACACGTTCCCTTCCTATCCCAAACGATGATATTTATAAACTCATCAGACGTTATGGGACAACCCTATTAGTGGCACTTATTTTGCCCGAGCGATTGCTACTTGGACAAATTGGAGATGGTGACATATTGCGCCTCTATCCTAACGGGGGTATAGATCGCCCACTTATTCAAGATGTTGAATTAATTGGAAATTATACCTATTCACTCTCATCGCCACAAGCCTATAAACTTTGGCAAACGGCAACACTGGGGCGTATGGCGGGAGAAGCTTTATTATTGGCGACAGATGGTCTCAGCAATGCTTTTATAGATGATACACAATTTCATACTTTTGCACGTACTCTTTTAACGCGCATTAGCGAATTTGGTATAAAATCTGTTGACTCGGCGTTAGGATATTGGCTAGATGATTATTCTGAACGTTCAACTGGTGATGATATTACTTTATTAATATTTAACGAATTATGCACAAATTACCCCGTGACAAACTATGCGAACTGATCAAGAGAGAAGGCAAGAACCTGATCAATGATAGCAAACGTTGTGAAGGTTTGCTACAGGATGCCTGTGCTAGTAGTAGTAAGTACCGGCGAGAAATTTTTGTGCTTGTTAATGCACTTAAACAAGGTGTTGCTCAGAAATTATTAAAACCGCCACCAGGTTCGCAAGATACCCTATTTATCCGATTGGTTAATCACTTAAATACTAACTTAGCATTGGAAAAAGAGGCGGCAGAGTGGGCGGTGCAAACTTGGGTGAATGCTTTAGAAGTGGATGTCACAATCCCTATCAAACATTCTAATGCCACTCAGCAACCCCCAAAGAATGAATTCCTCCCAAAGCTGTTATCTATGAAGTATGTTTTAGCCAGTGTGATAGTGGTGACAATCATTGCGGGATTGAGCATCGGCTATATGATTTATAGCCAATCAGGCTTGTTGCCCCCCCCAGAATCACAAGGATTTTCACCGCAAAGCGCGGCAGAGATCAAGGCTGAAAAGCAACGCTTAGCACAATTACAAAAAGAGGCGGCAGCCGTTGAGGAGAGATATTTAGCACGGACACAAGAAATTGAAAGTGTACAATTAAAAATCGACGAAAAAGCTAAACGTGTAGCAGAGCTAGAAAAAACGGCAAAGGATGAAGAGCAACGATTAAAGCAATTAGAAAAAGTAAGAGATCAGCAAGAGCGACAGCTAAAAGAATTAGCCAATTCCAGCAAACGAATCTTCCGTGATCGCCTAAAAGATGGGGGTTTTGGGCCAGAAATGATCATCATACCCGCCGGGCGGTTTCAAATGGGAGATATTCAGGGCGATGGCGATTTTGATGAACGCCCAGCACATTGGGTTAAGATAAAGCCTTTTGCGATG
>LUTY01002621.1 GCA_001640045.1 Candidatus Thiomargarita nelsonii
TCATCATCACCATCTTCATTTGTATTGTCCCAGATGACTTTAAGAGAGGCTTCAGCACCAACACCAGCACCAACACTCAGCACACCATTCACCACGACTTGTTCATACCCTTTATAAAAAAATTGTTTATTATCTATGGTTTCATAAATAAGACATTCTGGGATTGTTTTGACATTTGAAGGCGTAATTTGTGTCATTTTATTTGCTATAGCGAGGTAAAATCAGGAGTCGGCCAGATTTATCTTGGGCCAGGAGGGGGGAGAAAAGATGAGTGGAGCGTAATCCACCATTTTGGTGGATTACTGAATGGCAAGGAAAAAATGGCAAGAAAAAATATTGCCATCAATTCTATTCAATCTAATTAGGTGAGCAACCTAAAACGGCTACCGTTTTCAGCAGTTCTTCTTCCTTATACACTGTGATTTTAGGTGCCTCATAGGCAAGCTTTTCCGTCTTGCTGTCTTGGTGCTGAGTTTGTTCTTGCATGATTAATTACTCCTCTTTATTCTGTGGTATAATGCCTTCACCAAATAAAAAAAACTTTTGGTCAGAACCTGGTACAACTTGCACCGGTATAATTTTCAGTTCGACATCAGTTTCTGCCGGTACATGGCGCAATGTAAACTGCGGTGCGACGACCGTTTCAGCAGCCGGTTGTGTATCAACTGCCTTCAATTCAAAATAAGGATATTTATGCTGATTCATGCCAGAAATGTCCACCCGCAGCGGCAATACGAGCTAGCAACTCATCTTTAGTCAATTCCCGCGTAATGTGGCAACGCTCAGAGCCAGCAAATTCACTTTGACCACTGACACTTAAAGTATTATAGTGGCAATCTCCAGCACAATGCCATTTGGCAAAACACCCATTACAAAAATCCTGATGATGCACAGCCCAATTGCGGAGCTTATCAAGCCTGGGCATATCAAACACATACCCTTTGCTTTGTGTATCTTGTTTTCCGTAAAAAAACACGTCAGCCAATTTATCCTCTTCGGAAAAACTGCTGTAACAAGCAGACACATTGCCATCTGCTGACAGCGAAAACGCATCTTGCGTGATACCGCAAAAATGATTACTGCGCCTATCTAGGTTTGCTGGTGAATATTCTAATACCAAACCATGTTTGGTTGCAATAGCCCGTGCGGCTCTATATGCGTTGATAAATCGGGTTGTGTTCGCCGAAGGTGCATCTTGCCCCCGACCAATAAGATAAGCCGGTTCGATATGAATGCTTTGTGGCTTAAAGTGTTCACCAATAAATGCGATTGCCTCAGGCAATTGATCTAGAAATGCCTCAGTGGCTGTTAGTCTCAGAATGTACGGATAATTGACGGCATCGAAGCGCCGCAATGTGTGCATCACGGCTTCACTGGAACCACGTCCGCCTGCTGTGAAACGCTGTTTATCCTGGATCGAGGGTAAACCATCAAAAGAAATCATCACCTTATCCAGATTTGCGATCACCCAGTCAATTTTTTTATCATCTCGCAACACGCCATTGCTAGTCATGTTACCATTCACTCGCAAGCCAATGGCTTGTGCTTTTTGCTGGGCATATGCAAAAGAGTCCGTTAAGACTGACCAATGAGCGGTTGGTTCTCCACCGCCATGATAAGCAACGTGTATCTCTTTCACACCCGGCTCAGCATTTGCCGCGATAAAGTCAATACCCCGTTTGGCCGTCTCCAACGACATAAATTTGGCAGCCGTTTCTCCCGCTGAGGCATAACAATAAGTACAGCGAAGATTACATGTCGTTGTGAGCAGCAGCGTAATCGCCGTCGGTAAGGGACTACCTGTCACGCTGGTCACTGGTAGTGTTTCTGAACCACTATCCACAATGGCGACCTGGCGCAAAAATTTTATGACCACACCTTCAGGATCAGCTTCTTTATCATAGCGGCCTTCCTTTAGTTCAGCTATAAAATTCACCAGACGAGCATTGGCGACAAACGCTGTTTTACGCAAAGGCGCGTAAATCAAGTAACGACTTTCGCCCAACGGGATACTGAAGACTTCTTTACTACCCCAAATGGGAGACTGAAACTTTTTTGCGGCACATACATCAGATGGAATTGGACCTGGGGCTGACATAATATCTATCACCTTATGGTGGGATGTGCAACCGGCTATCTCCCCGTAGATCATCAAACGAATCTGCGGGGTTTCATAGGGCGGTTGCACATGGCGTTAAAAAACTAAACTAATCCACCTGGGGTAGAAACCTTAGTCGCAGCTACCTGAATAGACTACAACCTGACCTTTATCAGTTTCCAGTTTTCCATTTGTACCGATAACGGCCATAGCACAATCACCCTTACCCGCAGCCGCTAAGCTTGCTCTCGCTCTCGCTAATCTTGCTCTATATGCAAAACCAGTACCCTGGGCAGCAACCTCTCCAAGAAGCTGACATCCTGCCTCTGAGCAAGTTCCGAGTAAGAAGCTAGCGAT
>LUTY01002622.1 GCA_001640045.1 Candidatus Thiomargarita nelsonii
AGAAATTCCATTTTATTGGTTGATTTTATTGATCAACTGGTTGATGAAGGGGTGCCCTTTCAAGAGGCTGTGGTGCGCTCTGGTGCTGTCCGTGCTCAACCGATTATTTTGACCGGTTTGGCGGCGATGTTGGGTGCTTTGTTTATTTTAGATGATCCCATTTTCAGTGGTTTAGCTATTTCGCTGATTTTTGGTATTTTAGTTTCTACTTTACTCACATTGGTGGTTATTCCTGTGATGTTTTATGCTTTTATGTATAAACGTGCAAAATACGCTTTGCAGTCCCCGATAAGCCCAGTCCAGTCCTAAAAGTAAACCCTCTAGTACAACTGATTTGGGGATTAAACGGATTTAATAAAAATTTTAACCCCAAAAATCAATTAATATTTAAAAAAATCCGTTTATTCCCCAAATCAGTTGTACTGGGGGGATGGTATATTTTTGCCCTCCTGTACTAGAGTAAGTAATTACAAGCTGGCGTATTGGGATTAAATTATCTCGGCTTTTTTAAGTCTTACTTTAGCCGTTTTTTTGCCGAGCCTATCCATATTGCTTTTGTCGGCGGCTTATCAGGTGAAGATAAAGCCGAGGGAGAATCTGCACTCCATGGTGTACAACTCTACATTGATCGCCTCAACCAGCAAGGCGGTATTAATGGGCATCACGTCGTATTGGATGTCTTTGATGATCTGGATGATGAAGCTATTGCCAAAGAAAAAGCGCTAGAAATAGCAGAACAAAACCGCGTTCTTGGGGTTATCGGACATGTTTATAGTTCGGCCTCCATTAACGCTGGGACTATTTATAAACAACAAGGTATTCCAGCGATCACCCCTATATCAACTGCTGTCGAGGTGACAGCAGACAATGAATGGTATTTTAGGACCGTATCCAATGATGATTTACAGGGACTCTATGTAGCCAATTACATCAAAGAAGTGCTACACCAAAACACTGCTAGTATTATTTATACAGAAAATGCTTATGGATCACGATTAGCCGATGTTTTTGCCAAACACGCGCAAGACATTGGATTGAATATCGCTTATCAGTGGGCATTACCTGTCAAAGCAGAAAAACTAGAAAAGCAATTGCCACAACTCATCACTGAGTTAAAGACGAAGACAGATGCGGGATTACTGTTTTTAGCAAGCCACGCTCCTGAAGGTATTAAAATTGTCAAAGCGATCAAAGATGCCAGATTAGAAAATATGCTGATGACACCCGATACTTTTGCTTCTGAAGAATTTAAACAGGGTTTTAATGTCTATCCTCAAGAAAAATTCAATCCTGGCTATTACAGCAACGACATCTATGTTTCTGCGCCATTGATTTTCGATACTGCCAATGACAAGGTACAATGGTTTAGAAAAGCTTACCTAGCCAAATATCAGACCGAACCTGATTGGCAGGTTGCGTTTGCTTATGATGCGGCTATGGTGCTTATAGAAGCGATCAAACGAGCGGATATTCAAGAGCAAGAGACTTTGACAACAAGCCGCCGAAAAATCCGTGACACCTTAGCGGATATCAATAGTATGGAGACCGCTGTGAAGGGTGCTACGGGCATGAACTACTTTGACAGCAAAGGCGATGTACAAAAACCGATTTATGTCGGCATTTATAAAAATAAAAATCTGATCACTGCGTTAATGCAGTTCAATCTCGTACACAAAAAAAATGACTTCCTCCATACTCAAAAGAGTCCACAGCTCAATGAGATGATGGAAATTAATGAACAGTTTGTGACTAAAACCAATGTGGTTTACACCGGCGTTGTCATCAATAAAATCAGTCAGCCTGATTTTGATAAGCGAACTTATACTTTAAATTTTGATTTATGGTTCCGTTTTCAGGGTAATCTAGAGCCGCAAAATATTGAATTTTTAAATGCGCTAGAGCCAATAGAATTGGGGAAACCAATTGGGAACCCGTCACCTTATGGAGGGGTGAATTATCGCTTATATAAAGTTGAAGGTCGCTTCAAGTCCTTATCGCCTGAGCAAGATAGTTTTAAACAAACTCGATTCGGTATCAGTTTTATTCACCGCAATTTGAACAGCGAACACCTGATTTATGCTACTGATGTATTGGGCATGAAATCATCGAAAATATGGTTAGAACATATAAAAGAAAAACATGTGCTTAGCGACATATATGGCTGGATTATTAAGGATGCCTATTTATTTCAAGATAGGTTGCTCAAAAGTATGCAAGGACAACCCCAACATCTTAATATCGCAGGGGGTGATCAGTCTTATTCCCAATTTGCGGCTGGGGTTTTACTAGAAAAAGATGAACTGTTCTTGAACACACTATTGCCTTACAAACGGGCAATATTCCTGTTGATAGCAAGCACGGTGATATTATTTTTATTGATACTGCTTGACCGTTTCCCTGATGCATCGTACTTATGTTTAAAAAGCTTCTGGTTCGCAAAAATGCTGATGGTGTTTTTGTTGCTGTTTTCTGGTGAGATTGTGTTAT
>LUTY01002623.1 GCA_001640045.1 Candidatus Thiomargarita nelsonii
CATGTAGGGACAATCCCACGCGCAAGCCCAGAAAGTTGCAGATCGCGTAAACAACTGATTTGACAACTGATGATCCGATATATCTTAGGATGTTGCCTGACTACCCTAACGCTGCACGTCTGTGCAGCTTCTTATCCGCCCTTTCAAACACTCGTAGATGCTGCTAAACCCAATGATACCCTACTCCCACCACCCGGCACTTATGCTGGTCCGGTCATAGTGGATATTCCTATCACGATTGATGGTAATAATCAGGTGACCATTGATGGTGGTGGCAAAGATACGGTGGTTTATTTAGATACTGATGGCGCACAATTGCGTAATCTACACTTGACTAATTCTGGCGAATCACATAACCAGATTGATGCCTGTGTTCAGGTACGCGGTAATTTTAATATTATTAAAGACAATATTCTTGATAATTGCCTGTTTGGGGTGGATTTACAGCAGTCAGATTATAATATTGTGCGACGCAATCGTATCAGTTCTAAACCCTTTTCACTGGGACTGCGTGGTGATGCTATTCGCTTGTGGTATAGCATGGGTAATAAAATTACTAACAACGAAATTACCAACTCCCGCGATACAGTGATCTGGTATTCAAAGGATAATCTGATTGCTGGTAATACCTCAAAAGGGGGCCGTTATGCGTTACATTTCATGTATAGCCAATTTAATCAGGTTGAAGATAACCTTTACCATGACAACTCGGTGGGTATTTTTTTGATGTACAGTGATAGTGTGGAAGTACGAGGCAATCAGATTTCCCATTCCTTGGGTGCAACTGGCATGGGTATAGGATTTAAAGAAACCAGCGATGTCATCATCGAAAACAATCACATTGTTTATTGTGCCACTGGGATTTATTTAGATCTGTCCCCCTATCAGCCAGATACCACTAATCAAATCATTGCCAATAAAATTGCTTATAATAATATAGGTGTATTATTTCATAATGATTGGCAAGGTAATACATTGAAAAATAATCAGTTTATAGGAAATCATAGCCAAGTTGCCATACAAGGCGCTAGGACTGCTCGCCGCAATATTTGGCAAGGTAACTATTGGGACGATTATGCCGGTTTTGATCGTAATGCCGACGGTATAGGTGATACACCTTATGAAATTTATGCTTACGCTGATCAGATTTGGATGGATATCCCGTCCACCGGTTTTTTCAAAGGCTCGGCGATACTAGAAGTATTGAATTTTTTAGAACGTCTGGCTCCCTTTTCTGAGCCTGTTATGATTTTACGCGATCCAAAACCTCTGATTCATTCCTTACCTTAAACTCTGAATCGGTTGCTGTAATCATTATGTCCACATTACCAAAATCACTGCCCCGTTACCAAGCTTCACGCCGACGCTTTTTACGCACAGTGGGATTATTTGTTGGCGTAGTTGGGGCATCATTAGCCACTTTATTGCCCGTTATTGCTAAATGGGTACCGGCGCGATTACGTCCCCCCGGGGCTATAGAAGAGCCGGCATTTTTAGCCTCCTGTATCAAATGTGGGCAATGTGTACAAGTTTGCCCAGTACAAGCTATCCGCCTAGCAGATATTGATGAAGCGATGGGGGTGGGCGTGCCGTATATTGATGCTCGTGCTCAAGCCTGTGATTTTTCTTGTGATGCCGTCCAATGTATTTTAGCCTGTCCCACCGGCTCGTTAAATCACACAATTATTAAAAAGGAAGAAGTTCGCATGGGACTGGCGCGGGTTGCGAGACCTGAAGCCTGTTTAGCCAGTCAGGGACAAGGCTTTCAGGGACAAGCACGGGGGGCTGATTTTCAAGGCTTATTGCGTTATACGGAAATTGATCGCTGGAATCCGATTCCAGTTCGCGATCATCCTTATGATCTGGAATTATGCGATCTTTGTGTACGCCAATGTCCTATTGAAACGGCTATTTCTTTACAACATATTGATAATGAAGGTAAACGTAAAATGCCGGTGATCAATAAAGCCTGTGTTGGCTGCGGAGTTTGTGAAATGATTTGTCCAGTAGAACCCACTGTGATTGTCATTGATGAGCGTAAAATGTGGGGGGCGGCGTGAAAGGTAATCTTGAAGCATTGCTGGTTATGTTTGGGAAACAAACAGATTCGGAATTCGACAAGCGAAGAACGAGCTGAATTGAAACAACAATTTGAACAAATTAAACAAGGAAATCATTCCAACAAATGGCGTAATCGTCGTTGGCTGACAATCATCGTTGTTAATTTGTTATTTATGCTATCTTTTTGGATAGATATTCAACTATTTGAAGGCTCAATAATTGCTTCGCGTGTGCTAGGTTTTCACATGGCAGATATTTATTCTACCTTACAAGTTGTTCTCGCTTACAAGATAGTGTTTATTAATCTTGTTATTGGCACCGTGACGGTATTAATAATATGGGTGCTATTGGGAGGGCGAGCTTTTTG
>LUTY01002624.1 GCA_001640045.1 Candidatus Thiomargarita nelsonii
ATTTATCTTGGGCGAGAAGCCTTGGGATTTATTTCAAGAGTGGTCTGGATATTTCCGCCTTCCTGTACTACGCTTGTTATCGCTCTACCCACTCTACATATCTGGTTCCCACGCGCCAGCGAAAAAAAATATTTGCTCCGCCTCGCGTGGTCTGAAAACTTTCCTCAACTATTTTGAGATCAGTCGGTGCCACAAATCCTACCACGGCACCCTCATTTGAAGTCTGTTTATCAGAATAGGTTAAGGGTACCAGAGTATTATTGGTTTGATCCGTTTAATCCTGAAGATTGGGCGGGATTTGAACTTCATGGCAGGATTTATGAACAAAACTTGCATGAGGCTCAAAATAGCTTGGTCAGTCAATTTTTGGGATTAGCTTTAACTCGTTGGCATGGGATTTATGAAGACACTGAGGCGGTTTGGCTGCGCTGGGAAACTTTACAAGGTACACTATTGCCAACGCCGCAAGAGGCGCGGGATGCCGAAAAGCAGCGGGCAAATTGCTCGCTTAAAAGCATTATTAGCCAAGAAAGGTTGAAATTTAGGAGTCCAAGATTTATCTTGGACGTCCAAGATAAATCCTATTTCAAGAGCTTATCGCCTCTAAGATGCCATTGTTTAAAACTTGAAGTTAAGGCTATAAAATCCTTTTCCTAAAATGATAAAAAATACTGATGTAGAAAATAATCTAACGGTTATTAATCCAGAAATTACCGAAGTTATTGATAAAATTAGTGGTGCTATATTGCCTGTAAAAGAAATCATTGGTTCAGATTATGACAAGGTAATAAAACTTCGCGTTGAATTACTTACCTTTATCAAGAGAAACGAACCACGTTACATATGTCCACTATGTCATACTCCTGTTTATTTAGTTTGTCGTCATAAAACTCGCCATTTCTTTTGTCGTCATACCATTGACGATGGACGTTGTACTGTGGATACACGCGGAAATATGAGTGAAGCCGAAATAAATGCACGGAAGTACAACGGAGCTAAAGAAAGTGAAGCACATAAGCAAATGAAGAAAATCATTGCAGAAAGTCTTAAAGCAGATGGAAGGTTTAAGGATATTGCAATTGAACAGGTTTGGAAAAGTCAAGAACATGGCGAATGGAAAAAACCAGATGTTTATGCCATATTTGATGATAGAATACGGATTGTTTTTGAAATTCAGCTATCAACTACCTTTTTAAGGGTGATTGTGGAACGTAAAGAATTTTATTTAAAGGAAGGAGGATTGCTTTGTTGGATATTCAAAGAAATTAAAGAAGAATATCCTCGTTTAATGCAGGATGACATCTTTTATAATAATAATTGTAACCTCTTTCTAGCAAGTGAAGAGACGCTTCATGTTTCTAACAAGCAAAAACGGCTTTTCCTAAAATGCTGTTGGTTTGAGCCTGTTATTGAAAACCAAGAAATAGTCAATACGTGGAAAAATGAAATAGTTCCATTTGATCAACTTACTTTTGATCACGAACAACAACGTATTTTCTTTTTTGACTATGATTGTGAGAAGCATAAACTCACTCAACAACTTGCTCGCGAGCGTTTTGAACAATTTTGGTTGTCCAATAACTCAAACTTGGATCTTGATGAAATATCTCAAGAATTGCAGGAATTGATAGATTTTTTCTCGAAACATAATATTTTACTTTTTACTCAATATGATCTTCACAATGATGGGTTAACATCTCTTTTGAATGCGCTATATAGTGCCAAATATGGAAAACCAATAGGGTATAAGTTTCGGAAACTTATTCAAATAGCTCATCAAATGGAAAACGGACACAAGAAATATCTAAAAATATTTGGATGGGCTTTAAGAATCTATGGGAGAGATGAGCAAATAAAACGAGAAGATAGTTCTGGAAAATGGGCAAATAAAGTTGATAAATTCAGGCCACTGATGCAATCAAATGATGAAAAATATCAGCATGATGGTAGTTTTGATCAATTTATTTCTTTCTTGTTTCCTGAACTTGCAGAAAGGCTGGGAAAATTATAACACCTTTTTCCTTATCTAGGTTTAACTTTAATCAACGGCACAGGGCGGATAGAAAACTGTGATATTTTTGGGAATGCTTATGCAGGGATAGCAATTAGTGAAGGTGGCAATCCAGTTGTCCAGAAATGTACCATTAAACAGAATGGTTATGAGGATGTGTGGGTCAAAAGAGATGGAGCCGGTACGATAGAAAACGGCGACTTACGAGATAACGCTGAAGGTGCTTGGAATATTGAATCTGGCTGTCAGGTGCGTCGTAGTGGGAATAAGGAATAGACTTGTCCCTAAATAAATTTTAATATGCGCCCTGGATATTCTGGTACGAAGTGCGCCAGCACGTCAATGTCATTTGTTAGTACAACTAATTGAGAAATAAACGAATTAAAAGTCATTCCATTCGTTTAGCTCGATATTAGTTGTACTATGTTAGTACAACTAATTGAGAAATAAACGAATTAAAAATTACATAATT
>LUTY01002625.1 GCA_001640045.1 Candidatus Thiomargarita nelsonii
GGTCAACGTAATCAGGCATTACAGGAATCGCAAGCAAGGCTTGACAGCATCCTTGATAACCTGGAGATCGGCATCGCGCTTATTAGCCCTCAAATGCAAATAGTTCAATTAAACCGTAAAATGCGCGAGTGGTTTCCAACCCTTAATGCGGATGAACACCCGTTATGCGCCGATAAACCGCTAAAGGCACTTTGTAATGATTGTCCTAGCCGCAAAACCTTACAGGATGGCAAATTACATGAGGCTATCATAGATAAGTCTGTGGGTAATAAGATTCTCAACTACCGACTCGTCTCAACGCCACTCCTTGACGCGAAAGGCAATGTTGTGGCTGCTATTGAAATGGTTGAGGATATCAGCAAACGCCTGCTGGTGGAAAAGAGAATACAGGAAAGTGAAGAGCGGTTTCGCAAAGTCTTTGAGGAGGCACCACTTGGTATGGTTATGATCACTATGGATAGTGAGATTTTCACAGTTAATCAAAAATTTTGCAAAATGTTGGGCTATACACAACAAGAATTGATAAAGATGACAGTTGCCGACATCACCTATCCAGAGGATAGGCCCAAAAGTCGAGAACAGATTGGGAAAATGCTCACTCATGAAAGCCCCTCTTTCCAAATGGATAAACGATATGTTAAAAAGAACGGACAGTTGATCTGGGGAAATGTAACGGCTTCGTGTTTTTATGATGAGGACAACACGCCCATTTACTGTTTGGCAATGATTAAAGATATTACCCAGCGCAAACAAGCGGAAGAAGAACTCCGTAAGCTATCTCTCGCTATTGAACAAAGCCCAAGCATCCTCGTTATCACAGATATTCATGGCAAGATTGAATATGTGAATCCCAAGTTCACCCAAATCACTGGTTATACCGCTTCCCAAGTGATTGGAAAAAAACCACGCATTCTAAAATCAGGCAAGCAGTCAACAGAATTTTATAAGGTGTTATGGGATAAAATTTTATCAGGCAAAGAGTGGCGAGGTGAGATTCAGAACAAGAAAAAGGATGGGACACTTTATTGGGAATCTGTTTCTATTTCTTCCATCAAAAATGCGGAGAATAATCTTACCCATTTCATCAAGGTGGCTGAAGATATTACTGAACGTAAGCGGGGGGAGGAAAGATTAAAAAAAGCGAAAGAGGCGGCTGATGCTGCCAATCGTGCCAAAAGCGAATTTCTGGCCAACATGAGCCATGAAATACGCACCCCCTTGAATGCCGTCATCGGTTTTTCGGATTTATTGTCCTCAATGATTACCGATAAAAAACACAAAAGTTATCTGTCCTCAATTCAAACGGCGGGGAAAACGCTGCTGACTTTGATTAATGATATACTTGATCTTTCAAAAATTGAAGCGGGGCGGTTAGATATTCAGTCTGAGCCGAGCAATCCAACTCTCATTTTGACTGAATTGGAACAGATTTTTGCCGTTAATATAGCTGAAAAAAGGCTAGAATTCATTGTAGAAATTGATAAAGACTTACCGCCAGCACTGCTACTGGATGAAACCCGGCTCAGGCAAGTGCTACTCAATCTAATCGGTAATGCCATCAAGTTTACCGAACAGGGATACATCAAACTGAGTGCCCATAAAAAACGCTCCCAAGAAAATGACAGTAACAAAGTTGATTTAATCATCGTAGTCGCGGATACTGGCATCGGTATTCCTGAAGAGCAGCAAGAGACCATTTTTGAAGCCTTCCAACAACAGGAGGGTCAAAGTACCCGAAAATATGGTGGCACGGGATTGGGGCTTGCCATTACCAAACGATTGGTCGAAATGATGAATGGTCAGATTAGCGTCCGTAGCCAAGAAAAACAAGGGAGCGTGTTTGAAATCATTTTAAGGGATGTCGAGGTTCACACTCTTGCGCTACCTGTCAGGGATGAGGCTGTTGATTTAAAGCCGTTCTCCTTTGAACCGGCGCAGGTACTGGTTGTAGATGATATTGAATCCAACCGCGTTCTGATCCGAGAATGGTTAGAGCAATTCAATCTGGAGGTGATTGAAGCCGAAGATGGGCAGAGATGCTTACTGTTTGCGGAAGAATATCAGCCTGCTCTCATTTTAATGGATATTAAAATGCCTATTATGGATGGCTATGAGGCTACCTTGAAGTTGAAAAAAAATCAGAGTACTCAACAGATACCCGTCATTGCTTTAACCGCTTCTGCTTTATTGAGCGAGCAATCACAAATCAAGGCTTATGGTTTTGATGGTTATTTATTTAAGCCCGTTTCGATATCAGAATTGTTGAGTGAATTATCACGCTATTTAAAACACAAGGTGGCTGAGCCTTTCACCGAAACCGCTGATGATGACAGTTTGCCAAATCTATCAGACATCCCAGTAGAAAAACTGGCAGCACTTGAATTTTTATGTGCGACTTTTCCTAAATGTTTTGTGCCGCGTGGGAGTTCTGAACCGGTTCGGGCTTTTGTTGTTGGTTTTAAAAATAAATTGTTTGACG
>LUTY01002626.1 GCA_001640045.1 Candidatus Thiomargarita nelsonii
GAAACAACCTCAAAAAGGAAAAAATAATGGCAGATTATAATGTGATTGTAATAGGTGCTGGTCCTGCTGGCTATGTTGCTGCAATTCGTTGCGCTCAACTGGGTATGAAAACCGCCTGTATTGATAAATGGCTCAATCCGGAGGGCAAATCCTCTTTGGGCGGTACTTGCCTCAATGTGGGCTGCATTCCTTCTAAAGCCTTGCTGGATTCTTCGCATCATTATTACTTTATGCAAAAACATGCCGCCGCACATGGAATTACTTGTAAAGATTTAGACATTGATGTCGCTGCTATGCAGGTGCGGAAGGCTAATGTGGTTAAAAAGCTGACGCAAGGAATTGGCGCTTTATTCAAAAAGAATAAGGTCACTTCTATCGAAGGCGCGGCACGTTTAGTTGGCAATCAAGAAGTTGAAATCACTGCCCCTGATGGCAGCAAACAAACGCTGACCACAGATAATATCATTATCGCCACAGGCTCAGTGCCCGCTAGAATTCCCGTCGCGCCCACTGATGATAAGTTGATTGTGGATTCGACGGGTGCTTTAGCATTTGATAGTGTTCCTCAACGCCTGGGAGTGATAGGGGCAGGTGCGATTGGCTTGGAATTAGGCAGTGTGTGGAGTCGATTAGGCAGCCAAGTCACGATTTTGGAAGCTTTGCCCGATTTTCTGGCGATGGCGGATCAGAAAATTGCGACGCTTGCCCAGCGAGAATTGAAAAAACAAGGCTTAGATATTCATTTAGGCGCAAGCGTCACAGGGGCAACGGTTGCCAATAATGAAGTCTCCGTGTCTTATAAAGATAATAAAGGTGAACAACAATTGCTTGTCGATAAGCTTATCGTTGCGGTGGGGCGTAAACCGAATACGGAGGGTTTAGGTGCTGCTGAACTGGGCATCCAAATCAATGAGCGTGGCTTTATCGAAGTTGATGAATTTCGTCAAACGGCGGTGCAGGGGATTTATGCGGTTGGCGACGTGATTGGTGGTCCCATGTTAGCGCATAAAGGCTCAGAAGAAGGGGTGATGGTGGCAGAACGTATTGCGGGACAAAAAAGTGAAATGTCTTATGATACAGTGCCTTGGGTTATTTATACTTGGCCAGAAGTGGCTTGGGTGGGTAAAACGGAGACAGAATTGAAGGCGGCGGGTGTGGCGTATAAAGTCGGACAATTTCCTTTTGCAGCCAGTGGTAGAGCGCAGGCGCATGGTGATACGACTGGGATGGTTCGGATTGTTGCGGATGCTGAGACGGATAGTATTTTAGGTGTGCATATTTTTGGTATATCCGCCTCAGAACTGATTAGCGAGGCGGTGGTTGCAATGGAGTTTGAAGGTAGTGCTGAGGATTTGGCTCGAACGATTCACGCGCACCCCACTTTGGCTGAGGCGGTGCATGAGGCGGCGCTGGGTGTGGATGGGCGGACGATTCATGCTTAATAATTAGCAGGCGTGCAAGGTACGCCTTGCACTCCTGAAGTTAAGAAACCCATTATGAATAAAAACCGTTTTATAGGCTGTTTTGTCGGACTTGCCGTGGGAGATGCGCTAGGAGCACCTATTGAATTTTGCAGGCGTGGGAGATTCAAGCCTATTTCAGATATGGTCGAAGGTGGTAAATTCAAACTCAAAAAAGGAGAATGGACTGATGATACCGCCATGGCACTTTGTCTTGCCGAAAGTTTAATTGAATCTCATGGTTTTGATCCTAAGGATCAAATGGAACGCTATTACCGATGGGCTCATAGTGAGACGGGTTATATGAGCAGCCGACCGAAAAGTTTCGGTTTTGGTCAAACATTTATATCTTCTTTACTCAAATACCGTCAAACGGGGAATCCCTATCCCGGCATGATTAACCCCAAAAGAGCAGGTAATGGCTGTATTATGCGCTTAGCGTCTATTCCCATCTTTTTTTATCCTGATAAAGAAAAGATTATTCACTATTCTGGAGAAAGTGCTAAAACGACGCATGGTATGTCGGAAAGTATTTATGCCAGCCGCTTGTTTGGCAAAATGTTATTTGAAGCTCTATCAGGCAAAGATAAAGAGTACATTTTATTTCATAATGAGCCTGAAGCTGAAGCACCCAATAACATCAAACAAATTGCCTTGGGTGCTTATAAAGATAAAAACGAGGATCAAATTGAGAGTACTTTTTTTGCGGGAAAGTGTTTGGAAGCCGCCTTATGGTGTTTTTTACATACCGAAAACTACAAAGAAGCGGTGCTAAAAGCGGTTAACCTTGGCGGAGATGCCGACTCGACTGCCGCTGTTTGTGGACAAATAGCCGGTGCTTATTATGGATTGAAAAATATACCTTCTCGTTGGCTCAATACCATCGCAAAGAGTGAAATGATTATGAATATGGCAGAACGTCTTTGTGAAAGCCGACAGAGGCAAGCACAAGAGATTGCCCCTACATAACAATCATGAACTCTGTAGGGGCAATCCCTTGTGGTTGCCCTTCTTT
>LUTY01002627.1 GCA_001640045.1 Candidatus Thiomargarita nelsonii
TACGGATGTCCAGATGTCACTGAATTTATTCATATTTATGAAGAGATGCCGGAGCAGACAGCACTAGAAATACCAACGCTCTCAATATGGCCTGGATTTGACCTATTTGAAACGTTGCCGGGAACGAAAGTTGATTTTGGCCAAGTGGGTGGTCCAATAGTCCCGCTGACGGGCAATCCGGCACTGCTTGCCTCTGAAAATATTGGCCCTACTGACACAATAGTTAAGCGCCAACAGGGGATTAATCCTTTTGACCAAGGTGATGTGGGTACTGTAGAGATTGAATTGGTCGCCCTGTCCTTGAAAAGCATCGCTCCCTTTGATGTTGGATTTTTGGAGCCCTCTCTTGCTGGGACTATGGCCGATCTTTATGTGACGATTAATGCCCTGGATCTTCCTAACATTCCGGTGCCAGACGCACTAAATCCCTCTACAGGAACAATGACGATTAGCCATGAAAACCAGGAGAATGCGCCCATTCAAGGAACTTTCAAGTCCGAATTGAAAGTTTATTCAGGCTTAATATTTGTACGAGCAGGTGGTGATCTTAGTGATCCTGACGCTTGGCTTTTTCATATGCCTGATCCAACAGCACCGCTCATTCTGAACAGTGACGGTATCTGGTCACATACACGACCTGTTGGTGATGCACATAATGCGAAGTATCCAGCTGGAAGCTTTTATATAAGAGAAATAGAACATGATGGCCCACACCCTGTTAAACCAGTCCGAGTCCCAGCAATAGGGCCTGGAACTACCAGTGATCTTATCATTGACTTTGGGCCAGGTATACAGGCATGGCTGAACAACAGCGCTTGGCAGCATATACATCCACTATCAGCCGATAGCATGGTAACCGGAGACCTAGATGGTAACGGTCAAGACGAGCTGATTATCGACTTTGGCCCAGGCATAGGTATTTGGATTTTGCTCAACAACAGCACATGGGTTCAGTTGCACAACTTATCACCTGAGAGCATGGTAACCGGAGACCTAGATGGTAACGGTCAAGACGATCTGATTATCGACTTTGGCCCAGGCATAGGCATTTGGATTAGGCTCAACAACAGCACATGGGTTCAGTTGTACAACTTATCACCTGAGAGCATGGTAACTGGAGACCTAGATGGTAACGGTCAAGATGAGGTGATTATCGACTTTGGCCCAGGCATAGGCATTTGGATTAGGCTCAACAACAGCAGATGGGTTCAGTTGCACACCATATCGCCTGAGATCATGGTAACTGGAGACCTAGATGGTAACGGTCAAGATGAGGTGATTATCGACTTTGGCCCCACCAATGGTATTTGGATTAGGATGAACAACAGCACATGGGTTCATTTGCACTCCTTATCACTTCAGGGCATGGCAACCGGAGACCTAGATGGTAACGGTCAGGACGATCTGATTATCGACTTTGGCCCCCCATTCGGTATATGGATCTGGATGAACAATAGCGGTTGGGTTCCCTTAAGCGGTTCAGCTGATTCTAGCTGCGAAACTGGAGATCTAGACAGTAACGGTCAAGACGATGCTATCTTTAGCTTTGGTACATTCGGCATATGGGTCTGGATGAACAATAGCGGGTGGTTTAAGTTGCATAATGATCCTGCCAAGAGCATGGTGACCGGAAACCTAGATGGGGGACAGCAGCCATTGGCGACACTGGCTAACACAGCAGCTCAGTCGATGACTCAAAAGCTGCCTGCGGCACTAGAAAACACGGCGATCTTGCCAAAACCTTAAATATTTTGTCGGAGTCCAAGATTTATCTTGGACGTCCAGTTTTAGCCCAAACCTCAGATGTTTCCAAAACCTCTGAGGTTTAAAATCCCTGCTAATAACTAATCCCTGTCGTATCGATTTTGACTTATCCCTGCTAATAACAAATCCCAGTCGTATCGGTTTTGATTTATCCCTGTTAATTAATATACCGCAACTTTCCTCTCATCTATTCAAAAATTTCACAAAACCGCCCCAAAAAATGATAAAATAACAGCCTTCAAATTCGTTAGAAAAGGCCATGACTGAAACAACATACGATTCAAATAATATCAAAGTATTAAAAGGCTTAGAGGCGGTCAGAAAACGCCCTGGCATGTACATTGGCGATACCGACGATGGCACTGGTTTACATCATCTCGTGTTTGAAGTCGTGGACAATGCCATTGATGAAGCTTTAGCGGGCTATTGTTCAGAAATTAGTGTGACAATTCACAGTGACGGCTCTGTCACTGTCACCGATGATGGGCGCGGTATTCCCGTTGACATTCATAAAGAAGAAGGGCGCTCCGCCGCTGAAGTGATTATGACTGTTCTACATGCGGGTGGTAAATTTGATGATAATTCCTATAAAGTGTCTGGGGGTTTGCATGGCGTCGGCGTATCAGTGGTGAACGCTCTGTCAGAAGATCTCCAACTCACTATCCATCGGCACGGCAAAACCCATCTACAACGCTACCAAGAAGGTGTTC
>LUTY01002638.1 GCA_001640045.1 Candidatus Thiomargarita nelsonii
GTGGATGCCCAGTTGAGTTTAGGGATAATGTACTATAAAGGTACCGAAATCCCACAGGACTTTGAAAAAGCTGAAAAATGGCTCTCACTGGCCGCCAAACAGGGTAATCAAGACGCTATTGGCGTACTTGAAGAGGTGCAGAATATGTTAGTCAAATAGTGCAGGAGTGCAAGGCGTACCTTGCACACCCTCTCTCATTTTTTTGCCAACTGTTGACCAAGCAGTGCCTGCAAAGGTCCAATCAAATCCATCGGTAGTGGAAATACAATGGTGTGACTCTTATCTTCAGAGGCGATATCACTCATCGTCTGCAAATAGCGCAACTGGATAGCTTGAGGTTGTTTGGACAGGATATCCGCCGCTTGCAGCAATTTCTCTGAGGCTTGAAGTTCGCCCTCGGCGTGGATGACCTTGGCACGGCGCTCACGCTCCGCCTCAGCTTGACGGGCAATTGCTCGGATCATACTCTCATCTAAATCAACGTGCTTGATTTCTACGTTAGAAACTTTAATACCCCACGCATCTGTCTGTTTATCCAAAAGTTCTTGGATGGCCTTGTTGAGCTTATCACGCTCAGAGAGCATATCATCCAATTCATGCTGTCCTAAGACGGAACGCAGCGTGGTTTGCGCGAGTTGACTGGTGGCTTGTTGATAGTTTTCTACTTGGATGATGGCCTTTTCGGGTTCAAACACCCGAAAGTAGAGCACCGCATTGACTTTGACTGATACGTTGTCCCGCGAAATAACGTCTTGGCTAGGTACGTCCATGACCACAGTACGCAGATCGACTTTCACCATTTGTTGCACGCCGGGGATGATGATAATCAATCCAGGTCCCATAACCGTCTGATAACGTCCCAGAAAAAAGACGACTGCACGCTCATATTCGCGCAAAATGGTTATAGAGTAGAATAAAAAACCTGCTACTATAATAAAGATGCCGATAATAAATTGAGTCATGATTAACTCCCTTAAGTTCAAATACTTTAAAAGTTGGTGGGTTTAGTTTCGCTCTACCCACTCTACATGATACGTCTCGTTCCCACGCTCTGCGTGGGAATGCCTTCAGGGACGCTCTGCGTCCCGCGACGCGGAGCGTCGCTACAGGCATTCCCACGCAGAGCGTGGGAACGAGGACGAGGAGACGAAAACTGATAACTGATAACTGTTATCTTGGTTCAACTTTGAGGCTCAGACCATCCATACCAGTCACCTTAACGCGCTGTCCGGGCGCAATATCGGACGAGGCAATCGCATTCCAAGCCTCACTATGGACATACACACGCAAGTGTCCGTCCTCATTGCTCAAACACTCACCCTCTTCCCCTAACATCTCTTCACGTCCACTCACCACAGCGCGTGAGCGTATTTTGACCAGCATCCTAATAACCCAAAGAAAAAAAACGACACTGACCAAACTCACCCCCGCGATGAGAGGGCGGGAGATAGTATAATTATAATCTGGTGTATCGGTATCTATCAAAATGATTGAGCCGATCACAAAGGCAATCAAGCCACCTATGCCCAGTGCCCCAAAACTGGGTACAAACGCCTCGCCCACCATAAAGGCAATACCGAGCAAAATCAAAGCGATGCCAGCATAATTGACCGGTAGCACCTGGAAAGCAAACAATGCCAGTAATAAAGAAATGCCCCCTATCACACCGGGCAACACGCTGCCGGGATTGTACATTTCAAAAAACAGGCCATAAATACCCAGCAACATGAGAATATACGCCACATTGGGATTAGTAATCACCGAAAGCAGCCGATTTCGCCAATCTGGCGCGTAGGTTTCCACTTCGAGTGTCAAAGTTGAAAGTCGTTGCTTTTGACCAAACACTTTAACTTCTCTCAAGTTTATTCTTTTCAGCAGGCTTTGTATATCCACGGCGATTAAGTCAATAACGCCCTTTTCCAAAGCATCTTGAGCCGACAAACTCGCCGATTCACGCACCGCTTTTGCCGCCCATTCCTCATTGCGCCCGTGCATTTGTGCCAAAGAGCGCAGATATGCCTCAGCATCATTGACCATTTTATGTGTCATTGTATCGCCCTTATCAGGGCTCGTTTTTTTATCATCCTCCTTAGACTCATCTTCTGGTGTCATCCCAAATCCACCAATTTGTACTGGTGTTGCCGCTCCCAAATTAGTCCCAGGTGCCATCGCCGCGACATGGCTGGCATAAAGTATATAAGTACCGGCACTGGCAGCCCGAGCACCAGAGGGTGCGACGTAGGTGACAACGGGTATCGAAGAGGCGATGATAGCCTGCACGATTTCGCGCATTGCGACATCCAATCCACCGGGCGTATCCATTTTGAGCACAATCAAAGCAACACTTTCTTCTTGTGCTTTTTCCAAACCGCGTGTCAGATAATCCGCTGTGGCGGGTCCGATCGCGCCCTTGATTTCTAGTATCCAAGCTTTCCCGTTAGCTTGTACTTGGGTGGGCAGTAGCAAAGATATTATTAATAAAAAAATAAGTCGATTCATGGTTTGTTCCAAGATAAATCTTGGACTCCGGATCTGTTTAGTTGTACTCATTTTCAAAAACGATTAGAATTCATTGATTGAAAAACATCAAGTGATTAGGAAAATTTATGTCTCATAAAAAAATTTTGCTTATTGGTCCCACCGGTCAAGTGGGCTGGGAATTACAACGCTGTGTGCAAACACTTGGAGAAGTCGTTGCGGTAGATAAAATTGATAGCACTCAAGCCTATATTGATTTGGCTGATCCAGATTCAATCCGCCAAGTTATACGTGATGTCAAACCAACTATTATCCTAAATGCCGCTGCCTACACTGCTGTTGATAAAGCAGAAGAAGATGCAGAATTAGCGCACGCGATTAATGCGACTGCTGTTGGCATATTGGCTGAAGAGAGTTTACGTCTAAAATCCTTGTTAATACATTATTCAACAGATTATGTCTTTAATGGCAAACAAACCCAGCCTTATACTGAAACGGATGAAGTCAATCCTTTAGGGGTTTACGGTACCACTAAACTAGCCGGTGAGCAAGCGATTGAAGCCGTTGGGGGACAATATTTTATTTTACGCACCGCTTGGGTTTATGGATTACGCGGAAAAAATTTTTTATTGACCATGCAGCGTCTCGCCAAAGAGCGTAACGAATTAAAAGTCGTTGCTGATCAATTCGGTGCGCCGACTTGGAGTAGAATGATTGCCCAAGCGACAACACATCTTTTGACACAATTAGACTCTCCCTTGTATCAACTTGATATTGATGCATTATCTGGCATTTATCATTTAACTTGTGCGGGAAAAACCAGTTGGTATGACTTTGCCAAAGCGATTATAGCGCAATCTGATAAACAAGTGCGCGTGTTACCCCTCACCACTGCCGAATATCCCACGCCGACTGAACGTCCAGCCTACTCTGTGTTATCCAATGCTAAATTGGCTAAGACTTTTGGCATCACTTTACCGGCTTGGGATAGGGCACTGGATTTATGCTTGAAAAGTGTGGAGAATTAAGCTTGTGAAACAAAATGGTGCGATTCTAATCATAGTTTTATGGTTTATTGTCATTGTCACTGTCATTGTAGCCGCTTTAGCGACTGAAACGCGCTTATCTGCTAAAGTCGTATTCCATAACAAAAAGGGATTGCAAGTATGGAATGACACCCTTCAAGCTTTACGGGTTGCAGAAATGGAATTGCTCATCAATCGTATGCCCGAACCGCCCGGTGAGGAGGAGATACCTATCAGTGAGCGTAAAAATAAAAGGTATCGTTTTAATGGGGGGGTAGTCGAACTGGCTTATCCTATACCCGATACTGTCACCGTTCGTATTTATGATCATGCGGGTAAAATCAACCTGCTACGCTTATCTAAAAAACAGATGCGCCAAATATTGGAAAATCGTATTGGCAACGATTTGGCAAAACTTGATGCTTTAGAAGATGCTTGGCAGGATTGGATTGATAAAGATGATTTTAAACGCGCCAACGGTGCCGAAAAAGATTATTATGAAACGCTTGATCCGCCTTATGAGCCGCGCAATGGGGTTTTAGAAACGGTAGAAGAATTGGTATTGATTAAGGGGTTTGATGAAGTTTTTGATGATGTGGAAATAAATACCGCTTTTACCGTGTATGGTAATACATACAAAGTGAATCCCAATTTGGCAACCCGTGAAGCTTTGATGCTGTTACCCGGATTGGATGAGGAAAGCGTTAATAATATCCTCATTAAACGCCGCGAAAAAGAGTTTAAATCTCATAATGATTTTAATGATTTTATGGAACCGCAACAAGTGCTTGAACTTAAAAATTGGCTCAATTTTTCCACGAGTAATTTTTATAGCATCGCTGTGCAAGTCAAATCGCCTGATGACGCAACTGAAAAGTCAGATGAAGAGCCAGATGAAGATGATGAGATACAAGAAGACGATGAGATACAAGCACAAGAAAATCAGCGTGCTTATATGGTTACGCTACAACCGCGAGGCTTTAACCAATTACCTAGAATATTGATGGTTAATCCTTATGGCGTTTTACCTGATACTCGCCATGAGCTTATGGAGGATGAAGAGAGTCAGTCGGATAGTTCTTCAGATAAACCAGGTGCCCCTGCTAAAAATTCACCTTTTTTCTGAGATAGGAGTCCAAGATTTATCTTGGCAATCAAGATGAAAATTATTAAAGACATGTTAATCGCTATAACTCTCATACTCATTTTACTGGGCGGACTATGGTTTTATCTGATCCAGATGCCTAATGTCTCGTTTCAAGGAAAGGCACCGCCTCTCAATCCCGTCGAGCGACAAGTGCTTAACAACTTGAAAACTCATATCGCTTTTTTGGCAAATGATTTAGGAGGTAGAAATCTTGGCAATAGCCTTGCCACCTCAAAAAATCACATCATTGAACTATTTCGTTCTTATGGCTATCAAGTCTCTCTTCAAAAATATCAAGTCTTAGATCAGACTTATGCCAATATTGAAGTTGAATTACGGGGACAAAAAAAGCCAGAAGAAATTATTATAATAGGCGCACATTATGACTCGGTAGTCGGCTCACCAGGGGCGAATGATAATGGCTCTGGCGTGGCGGGTATTTTGGAAATTGCCCGTCGGCTTTATGGACAAGCCTTGTCGCGGACAATCAGATTTGTCGCCTTTGTCAATGAAGAGCCGCCCTTTTTTAAAACTGAAGCTATGGGCAGTCT
>LUTY01002629.1 GCA_001640045.1 Candidatus Thiomargarita nelsonii
GCGAGACAGTTCAGAAAACTGATTGAGATAGGCTTGATTTTTGTCTAACAGCTTTTGACAAATTGACAGCCTTGTGGCTGGTTCTTGGCTTATCAACCAATGCAACAGCGGTGATGGGATATGAGCGACAGTTTGTAAGTGGCTGATCCAATCCGCAATGGCTGAAAGGGCTGTGGTGTCAGTTTCAATGCCTCGATAATTGCTTTTACCAAATAATTCTTTAATAAACTGATCTGTATTGTCACGAATATGCCAAGCACTCAGTAAATTTTGCACCGCGCTATGTATGGAAATGACATGTTTATCACTGAGGTGGGGTAATTGTTGTAACAATGTGGACGCTAACTGGGACACAAGTTACCTTTGGTATCGCCACAAGAATTGCCTTGATCGGTCGTTGTTAATCGCAATATCAATGAAATCGGGGCAGGGATGTCCAAGACCATTTAGTACAACGGATTTGGGGAATAAACGGATAACCCCTATTATCGAGAGAACAATCCGTTTATTCCACTAATCCGTTGTACTAAGATGTGGCTAGCACTGGCGAGGCACCCATTAGCTTAACTTAATGACATTTTTGCGAGGCAAAGGAACGAGAATCTGGAGTGCAAGGCGTACCTTGCACAACCTGCAAAAGTCGCTCAATTTCCCCCTCCCTATTCTTAAACCAATCCACTGACCAAATCCGATGAATCTTCCATCCCTTACGTTCCAATATTTCTTGTCTTAGTCTATCCCGATCTCTAACCGATTTTGCCGAATGATAGTTCGCTCCATCATATTCAATTCCTAAAATATACTCATTCGGCTTGTCTGGATGGCAAACGCCAATATCTATCCGAAAACCAGCAACGCCTACTTGTGGCTCCGTTTGATAGCCCTCTTTTTCAAGGATTTTACATATCGCTATTTCAAAATCGCTATTCGCTTTTTTGTCATTCATGTTATTCGCGTCATAGCCAGTTTCTGCGTATTCTAAATACTTTTTCAGTATTTGCACGCCGCGTTTAGTGTCCTTTTTTATTTGTATATCACTGGAGCGCATTGAGGTAAACAATTCTAAGCGCTTTTTGGCGCGACTAAATATCACATTCAATCGTCGCCAGCCCATGTCACGCGAAATCGGTCCAAAGCGTTGAAATACGCGCCCGGTGTCGGGTTCTGGTCCGTAGGTGCTTGATACAAAAATCACATCGCGTTCGTCTCCTTGGACATTTTCCAAGTTTTTGATAAAAAAGGGTTCTGCACTTTCTTCACTCGTTCGCGCTTCTCGCCATTTGTCTAACAATTCTGCAATCAATTCTTGTTGTTGACTATTAAAGGTTGCCACGCCTAAACTTAAATGTGGCGTATTTCTAAAATGCGCTTTGACAGCCGCCGCTACCGCTTCCGCCTCTTTTAGGTTGCGCCCCTTGAAGTAAGTCGCATTTTCCACATAATTGAGTTGCACTCCATGCGCCTGAGTTTGCGGAGCGGGAAAAACGACCAATTCATCGTTATAAAAATGATGATTAGAAAAAGCAATCAAACTTTCATGCTCAGAGCGATAGTGCCAGCGTAATCTTCCCCTTTGGTAGGAAGTGCTCAGGGCAATATCCAAAATCGATTCTTGACCATCAAATATCGTATCTTCATCTTCTTCATTCACTAATCGTTCAAAAAATTGACTCGGTGGCAATTGTTTCGGATCGCCAACTATCACAATTTGTTGGCATCGCGCAATCGCGCCCAAAGCGTCTTCTGGGCGCACTTGTGAAGCTTCATCCATAATCAACAAATCAAATTCAATTTGCCCCGGCACTAAGTATTGCGCTACCGATAAGGGGCTCATCATAAAACACGGTTTTAAAGCTTGCAGTGCCTGGCTTGCCCTGCGGACTAATTGGCGAATAGGAATATGCCGCCTCTTTTTATTTAATTCATGCACAATCAAGCATTTTTCCGTGAAAGTGCTCACGCGCCCCGTGCCATTGCCCTGCGGGATAGTGCGTTGGGCAGCTTGATAAGCTATCTGTTGGCGAGTAGCTTTCAACCGTTTTTTATCCAATTCGGCAAAGCGTTGACGGAGATTTTCATAGCCGCTGCGCGTAAAGTTGGCTAAAATAGCATGTTCGCGTATCAATTCTCGCGCCATCCCTTGATAAAAAGCATATTGAAAATGTAGCGGTGCCTGGCTGGGCTGAATTTTTCGCGTGATGATAGCTTCCGTCAGCTTTTCTAAGCCCATTTCATCAACTTCTTGTTTTAATCGGTAAAAGGTCGCCAAATTGATCAAGCCATTGACTGAGTTTTGGCAATTTTGCGCCCTGGTTGCAATCTGTTCTAATGTGCATTGCTCAAACCATTGTTGGCTTTCGCCAAATTCGGCTAATTGGCGAGACAGTTCAGAAAACTGATTGAGATAGGCTTGATTTTTGTCTAACAGCTTTTGACAAATTGACAGCCTTGTGGCTGGTTCTTGGCTTATCA
>LUTY01002630.1 GCA_001640045.1 Candidatus Thiomargarita nelsonii
ACGTGATCGACAAGCTGAAAACGATAACCCTAGATCACAACTATCGGCACTGTGTAGAATGGCTAGGTTGTCCATGGGGACACGCCGTCGCACCCTCCACCCCCATTCAAGACTACCGCCTACACGTTCTCGCTTGGCAACACCATTTTGCCGCCATTTTTGGCCTAGAAGCCATGAGCCGTGTACGTGGATTTTCTCCCTCAGAAATGGCCTTACCAAATCATCCCGATGTCGCCTACGAATTTGTGAAAACACTCAAAGACTGTGGCTACCAATGGGTATTAGTGCAAGAACATACCGTCGAACAGCCAGAAAACGGCAGGACTAGCGAACGTCCACACATACCTCACCGCCTCACCTGCACCAATTCCCACGGCGAAACGGTCAGCATTATCGCCATCATCAAAACACAAGGCAGCGACACCAAACTTGTTGCACAAATGCAACCCTTCTACGAAGCCAGAGGACAATCCCGCTGGGAATTGGCTGGCAAAACGGTCCCCCCCTTGATCACCCAAATTGCCGACGGCGAAAATGGTGGCGTCATGATGAACGAATTTCCGCACAAATTCTTTGAAGTCTCCAATGATAGCAGCGGCTCAGACACGCCAATGATGAACGTCACCGAATACCTAGAACATCTCTTCGCAATGGGTATTAAAGAACAAGACTTACCAATGAGCCAGCCCGTGATGCAAAAACGCATATGGGACAACTTCCAAGCCGGTGATGGTCCAGATAAAATGGAACAAATCATTGAACAACTCAAAAAAGAAGACAGCCAATTTCATATGGATGGCGGCAGTTGGACAAACGACATCTCCTGGGTCAAGGGATATGAAAATGTACTGGATCCCATGGAAAAAGTCAGCTCGCTTTTCAACGAAAAAGCCATCAAAGCAGGCATTCCCAGCAACGATCACAGATACCGTAACGCCCTATTTCATCTAATGGCATCACAAACCAGTTGTTACCGTTACTGGGGACAAGGACTTTGGACGGACTATGGACAAGAAATTTGTCGGCGGGCGAGTGATATTTTGAATTATGATTTGTAAGTCAGGAGTGTGCAAGGTACGCCTTGCACTTATTTGTTGGGTTTATTAATTAACAACTCAATTTCAGCTATCTGCTCTTTCAAATCAGCAATCTCCAGATCCTTTTCTGCCAATTGTTCCCGCAACCTAAATAGATAAATTGGTAAATTTTGATCATCTTTATTTTCCTCAAACGGCGGTCGCCGTTTGTTGTTAGCCGTTTGTTTAAACTGATAGGTGATAAGCATAGACACTCATACCCTTTGCTAATCGCTTGCTGAAGTATTATAATGCCCCGTTTTGACTATAGCTAACTAACTATTGAGGAGGTCACTTTTTTAATGCCCCAAGTTCGTCTCAAAGAAAATGAACCATTTGAAATAGCCATCCGTCGTTTTAAACGTGCCTGTGAAAAGGCAGGCATTTTAGCCGAAGTCCATCGTCGTGAATTTTACGAAAAACCTACTACCATTCGCAAACGTAAAGCGGCCGCTGCTGTCAAACGACAACTTAAAAGAGTCAGTCGTGACAGATTGCGCCGAGGACCTCTCCACAGAAAAGTTTCTACTTAACCATTATCTTCAATCCCACCTTCACAGGTGGGTTTCAATTGAAAAAACACTATGTCTCAATCTCTTAAACAACGAATTACCGAAGATATGAAGTCCGCCATGCGTGCTAAAGATAAGCAACGCTTAGGCACAATACGTTTAATTCAAGCCGCGATCAAACAAAAATAAATTGATGAACGTATCAATTTAGATGATACGCAAGTCATAAAAGTGCTAGATAAAATGCTCAAGCAGCGACGTGACTCATTAGCGCAATATGAAAAAGCAAAACGCCAAGATTTAGCAGAACAAGAAGCCTTTGAAATCAAACTGATACAAACATACATGCCGCAACCTTTGACTGACGCAGAACTCGCGGACTTGATAAAATCTGCTATAAGCACAACAGGTGCTACCTCGATTAAAGATTTAGGCAAACTGATGGGACATCTCAAACCCTTAGTACAAGGGCGTACCGATATGAGAGCACTGAGTGCAAATCTTAAACAACGTTTGACCCAATAAAAATGGACGTCCAAGATAAATCTTGGACTCCTTTAAACTTACCATTAAATAAAAATGGCTGGGCGCATCCCTCGCACTTTTATCGACGACTTAATAACCCGTGTTGACATTGTTGACCTCATTGACAATTATGTATCACTCCGCAAAAGCGGTCGAAATTATACAGCCCTTTGTCCTTTTCATAACGAAAAAACGCCCTCTTTTACCGTCAGTTCTGATAAACAATTCTATTATTGTTTCGGCTGTGGTGCTCATGGTACTGCCATAACATTTCTGATGAACTATGCCCACCTCAATTTTCCCAGCCACCAAAACCCTCACATTAGATGCCAACGGCAAACCTAATGCAATCCCCTACG
>LUTY01002631.1 GCA_001640045.1 Candidatus Thiomargarita nelsonii
GAAAATACTAAATAACGGTGTTGCGCTAACAAGCCTTTTTGATTAAGCATTTATAGATATGCGGCTTTGTCTTTCTAAAAAGTTTTTCTAATTCTAAAAGTTCCTCCAAAGCACCGGGTAGATTTTTCCAGTTCAGATTGAGTTGTTCAAACGCACGCGCATAATCGCCGCCACGCATGACCAGTTGACGGGCAATCTTAAAATCAGTCCGGCTGGGATTGCTTGTTGTAGTCGTCTTTTCGTAAAGTGGCGCACCCATCGCTAATAAGCTACCCCGATTCGATATGCCCGCTTTATCGCGTTTTTGCAGCATTGCCAATATGGATAAGGATTGATTTGATGCTGGGCAATCACTGGCTGTTTTTGTCCCTCAAAACGCAGCGTCTCAAATGGTATTAATGCCAAAGGGCCAGATGGCGAGATAATCCAGTGCGGTTTATCTTTGATGATCTTTTTAAGTGGCTCTAATAAACGTTTCCCAAGTTGTTTGCCAAGTGCTTGTGTCTCTTGTTTTCTTTCAGGAGGCTTAAATCTGATAATTTGGTTACCCCGACTATCTTGGGCAGGAGCCAGTCCGCGACGGTAGGTATCCAAGTCTTTTTCGAGATTAGGGAATTCGCCTAAATCGTGTGTGGTGAGTTTACCATTAGCTTGTAACGTCAACGCTAAGATATGATTTCCATCAACAAGATAGTTGATCAGCACCGCATTTTTAGGCAAAAATTTGGCACCCTCTTTGGCACCGATAATTTGCACATTGCTCAGTTGGGCATATTTGGGGTATTTTGCCATTAATTTCTGATGAAATTCATTGAGCTTTTTAACGACTTGGTTTTTGTCGCGTTCTAAAGTAAGTTTTTCATTTAAGCGATTATGGGCTTTCGCTATGCGGTTATTCAAAATAGCCAGTGTTTCCTCATATTTTTGCAATTGTGCTTGCTCATCTTTGGTGAGTCCACTTTGTTCAGCAGCGAGTTTTGCTGCCATAGATTGCAATAATGTACGGGCTTTAGTTTTTTCTGCTATCGAAAATGCTTTTTCAGGGCGAGCTTGGCTCATGTATAAACTGGAAAGCGTAAAATAACCCGGTACCCATTTTTGAAATAAAAATTGGCGATTTTCTGCGGATAAGTGACTATTTCGTAATTTTTCCGCATTGTCCACGTATTCTTGAAAATGTTTAATGGCTTTATTAATCTTACCCTTTTTTGCATAAGCAGAGGCTAAACCCGCCATAGTTAAGAGTGTATCTGGGTGTCTGTCTCCTAGCACTTCTTTGAAATGCTGATAGCTGGTTTCAAATAAGGGCAAGGCTTTTGATAAGTCTCCTAAGCCTAGATAAACTTCTGCTAAATTATGCCGTGCCTTTATTGTCTTGACATTTTTTTCTCTTACTTTTAAATGAGCATAGACTGCTTTAAGCAAAGGTAAGCTTTTTTCTAGCTGCCCTAAATCTTTATAAATGAGTGCTAGATTCGTCTGACTTTGAATAGTATATGGGTGTTCTTTTCCTAATGTTTCTTCAAAAAGATCATAGCTTGTTTTAAATAAGGGCAAAGCCTCTTTTAGGAGCCCTAACTCTTGATAAATTTTGGCTAAATGAGCCAATCCATTAAGTGTATCAGGATGTTTTTTTCCTAATACTTTTAGCAAAAGATTATGAACGTCTTTAACCCAAGTTAAAATCTCTTTCTGGCGCCCTAATGCTTGATAAACTTTGGCTAGATGACCAAAACTCTGAATAGTCTTTGGGTGTTGTTTTCCTAACTGTTTTTCTCTTGAAAAATAAACTTGTTCGGAGAGTCGCAAAGCTTCAGAGAGCTTGCCTAAACTCATGTAAAGAATTGCTAAATTCTCTAAACCATCAAGCGTATTTGTGTTTTCGGCTCCCAACACTTTTTTTCTTTTTTCGAGGTTTTGTTTAGAAAAATATAAGGCTTCTGAGAATTGACTTAAATCTCGGTAAATTGAAGCAATCGTCTGCAAACTCTGTAAAACGTCTGGGTGGTTGCTCCCCAAAATATTTTTGATTGATTGGTGACTTTGTTGAGATAAAGTTAAGGCTTCTTCTAGGCGCCCTTGGTTTTGATAAATGATGGCTAGATCATTCAAAGTTTGAATGGTATTTTGATGCTGTTTTCCAAAATATTTTTGAGATAAAGCATAGTTTTCTTCAAGCAAAGCCAAAGCTTCAGAAAAAGGTCCTAGCTTTTTTTGCAATTCAGCCATATTGTTTTGGCCAATAATAGTGCCTAAGTTCTTTTGTCCTAGAATGGCTTTTTTTATTTTGACAGATTTTTTAGAGGAGTTGAAAGCTTTTTGATATAAGCCCTTTTGGTAAAAATAATGGGTTAGCTCGTCCAAATCTCTACTTAGGTTGTCCAGATCACGTACCGTATTAACACAGCCAAGCAGGCTAGTTAAAAGCATCGCTAATACTATTAGCTCTATTATCTCTTTTTTGAATGGC
>LUTY01002632.1 GCA_001640045.1 Candidatus Thiomargarita nelsonii
TCTTGCTCTCGTTCCCACGCTCTGCGTGGGAATGCATTCAGGGACGCTCCGCGTCCTGCACCGCAGAGCGGTGCAAACAGGCATTCCCACGCTCTGCGTGGGAACGAGGAAATCCCTGTAGTTTCAAGGAAAACCACAAATGAATCCACCAAAATTACTAATTATAATAACCGACGACTTAAAAACCGCATTAGGCGGCGAATTACCGCAACTATGCCATTTAGAACGTGCCACGCGCCAATGCCAACAACCAGATGAAGTCAAACAAGCACTCAAAGACTTTCAACCACAACAAGGTTGGTTATGTTTTCAAAGTGCTGTCGTTCCATTTAAAAAGGGTGAACTGCCTGACAAAGGCACCATTCTATACGGCGAAGTCAAAGGCAAAAATCGTCAAGCACTACATATTCAACAAAATGGCAACGGAGGCTGGCTACTCACCACCTATCAAGAACAAGCCGGAGAGACACATCTCGTTGAACATACACAACTCTTAAGCGAATTCGACGACTTAGGTCATTTACATTATCGCGTCTTTTGGCAACAAGACGGTGAACAAGGTTATCGCCCCATTTGCGCGGCTTTTAATGGTTTTTTTAAGGAATAGGAGACAATCACATGAGCATTTATGCGCCCTATAATTTTGTACCCTTATCAGCATGGCTCTTTAAACCAGACTGGGCAACTCAAGTTTCCCACGACTTGCCCTTTTCGGATGGTATCTGCGGCAGCTTAGAATTGGAAATTCAAGCACATACACCGATTTTAGTCGGTGGCAAACAACAGTCCGCCACTCCACAACGCCCCGGCGAAGTGCATTTTTTCCAATTACCCGATGGAAGCTACGCGATTCCGGGTACCAGTATCAAAGGCATGATTCGTAACGTCTTGGAAATGGCCACTTTTGGCAAAATGCGCCTAGTGGATGATCAATGGCTTAGTGTGCGGGATTTGACCAGAGGGGGAGAATTTTATCGTAAACATTTATCGAAAGAACTTGGTCAAAAGACTTTTCGTCCCTTAGCGCGTGCAGGTTGGTTAAAATTAGCCTCCTCCAACAAGGGCGAGTTAGAATGGCGACTGATACCGTGTGAATATGCGCGAGTGGAACAAGAGCATTTGATTAACTGGGGGAAAAATGAAGGTTTTCATACGCCATACCGAATCAAGGACAAACAAAGTGCTGTGGAAAAGTACAGATTTTGGCAAACTCGGCACTTGAAATTCGATCTGGAAGGCAAAAAACGTTGGTCTCACCAGAAGGGAAAAATAACTTTAGAATATAATAAAGCGAGACAGAGCCTCGGTATTGGTAAATATGAGGGAGAACTCGTATTCACTGGGCAACCGACCGAGAACAATGGTCAATCTGGCCGTAAACACATGGAATTCATTTTCTATAATGACAGTGGCACTCCTAAAAAAGTAGATGAAAAGGTGATGCGTGGATTCCAACACATTCACGCCGATTCTGAAGAATGGCAATATTGGTATGAAAAAGTTCGCAAAGGCGAAAAAGTCCCCGTTTTTTACTTAGAAAATGGGAGCAAAATCGACTCACTCGGATTAGCCATGATGTATCGCTTGCCCTATAAAAACTCGATAGGCGCAACGATTTGTCATACGAATCCTGAACACTTGAGCGATGACTTTTTTGATTTACCGGAATTGATATTGGGTACTGTGAATGATGACAATACGCAATTCAGTCTTAAAAGTCGGGTGAGCATCTGTCCAACAATCAGGGGCAATTCTCGGTTTTCGGTGTCCTCAGAAAAGGTAAACTTTACCCGACGTTCGCCAAGCTGTTCGACTTTTTTCACATCGCGGTAATAAGCGCGATAAAAAGGATGGCCTTTCTCCTTGAGGATGTTCAGAGAAAAAACGACATCTGCCGGCGTAATGGGAGAACCGTCGTGAAACCTGGCTTCTTTGCGTAAGGTAAAAATAATCCAAGAACGGTCTTTCGGCATTTCCATACTTTCCGCAATGAGCCCATATTGCGAAAAGGCTTCATCGTGGGAATTGACGGTTAAAGTATCGAACAGGTTGCCGATGCCCAAGGGCGTGATACCTTTAAGAATAAAAGGATTCAAACTGTCGAAAGTACCGATCCCGGCCATTTTGATTTCGCCCCCTTTGGGTGCATTTGGGTTGACGTAATCAAAGTGCTTAAAATCGCTGGGATACTTTACATTACCGTGCATGGCGATTGCGTGCTCGGATGCTGCGCTGTTGACGCTCAATAATGTAACAAGCGCGATAATAAAAATACGATTAAAATACATATAAGGTTTCCTAAAGGTTATCAGTTATCGTTGTTGATGTTACACTATCCACACCGATCAAGTCCAGAGCTTTATCCCAGCCTACATAAAAACGCAGTTAATCGCAAATCAACGCTTATTCGATAACGGCTCGGTTTGTCGTGATTTTTAATGACTTCGTTACTTCGTTTCGTTTATTTCTC
>LUTY01002633.1 GCA_001640045.1 Candidatus Thiomargarita nelsonii
AACTCAACTCATCAATGGTGATGGCTCGACAACTCTGGACTTGATTCAAATATCACCTGAGAATAACATAATTCAAGCTGGTAACTTGATAAAGGTTGTGGGAACAGAAGCTGGTTCTTCGGTCGAACAAACTGTTCAAAACATCGATACCGCCGATTTCGTGCAGGATGGGACGGATCATGCCATCCAGGCTGGCAATGCCATTATTTCCAATACCCCTACTACTTCGACTATTCAAGCTACGCAAAACTTTAGTGCGGCTACTTCGGTTGATCTAATCCAAACAGATGTCAATGATTCTGTCCAGTCTGTCAACTTAGCTGGAGTGTTTGAACCTCTGCCATAGGGGAATAGACCAGACAGTTTTTTAAAACCTGTCTGGTCTGAAAATGTATTCCAGGGTATTGATAATATTGATAATAGGATACAGGTTGTGTATATTATAGTTAATAAAGAGGCATTTATTATGAATAAATTATCTTTTCTATGGGTTGGCGTTATCGCACTTCAAGCAAGTGTCGCTTACGCCGGCACCCAAACCTATACGGTAGACGCTGATTTCGATCTCGGGGTAATGGTTGGCGTTGAGCACAGTACTCCTGATCAACTTCAACTCAGCACGGTAGCAAGTGTTCTGCCATTTATTTGGATAGCCAATTCCGGTGAAAACACCGTGTCAAAAATAGACACTGTGACCGGTTGTGAATTAGGGCGTTATCTGACAGGGCCCGGTAATGAAGATCCCTCCCGGACAACCGTCGATATCAATGGTGATCTGTGGGTTGGTAACCGCGAATCCAACACCGCCACTAAGTTCCTTCTCAATCCGCCTGCTGGTGCTACTTCGCAACCAGATAATGTCGATTGCACCATTAATCCAGCAAGCGTTCTTCCATGGGGTACTGATGTTGCAATGGCTTTGAGGATTAATGTTGATTCAGGTCCCCGTGCCCTTGCTGTTGATGCTCTGAACAATGTCTGGATTGGAGGTTCTGGGCAGAATATGGGGTACTACAATGGTACAACGGGTATTCAGATAAAAAATATCCATGTCGGAAGAACTTGCTACGGAGCACTCATTGATGGGAACGGTACGCTTTGGGTTTCTAACAAGAACACTGCTTATCTAACCCGTATTGATAATCCTGATGCGCCTGGCAACGGTCACACCATGAGTTTTATTCCTACAGGTGATGGGTGGGTTTATGGCATAAGTATTGACCAACAGGGTTATATTTATACATCTGGCTATACTAACAATCGACTCCGTCAGTTAGATCCTGCAACCAACACATGGAACTACAGCGTCTCCATTTCAGGTGGCGGCTACGGACGTGGTGTTGCTGTAGGCCTTGATGGTGATGTTTGGGTCGCCCATTCATCTACACACAGGGTAACTCGTCATAATGCGGCGGATGGCAGCCTAATAGCAACCGTTGGTGTCGGTAATACCCCAACCGGCGTTGCAACAGCCGCTGACGGAAAAATTTGGGTGACCAACTATAATTCAAACAGTGTGATGCGTATTGATCCAAACACCAATTTGGAAGATTTCACCCGAACCGGACATACGTCCCCCTATAACTACAGTGATATGACCGGCATTATTAGTCGTAATATCACTACAAAAATAGGTACTTGGACAGTCAGTTATCAGGAAGCGGGTGTTTGTCATGCAACCGTATCTTGGACTGATGATACGCCAGAAGATTCAACCATTACTGTTACTGCCGAATCTTCCGAAGATAACGTTAATTGGAGTGACGCTGAGCAAATTCAGGACGGTGTTGAGTTCCCAACGGTTGAAAATGCGGAGTTTATTAGATTGGTTGTGGAGTTTTCCGCTAGCACGGGCATCCAAGAGACACCGATCCTTTATGATCTGACGATTGATACGACATCTTGCAACCCTTGCGATGATGTAGCAAACTGTACTCTCATCGGCACAAACGGGGCCGATGTTCTGATCGGGACGATCGGTGATGATGTTATCTGTGGCTTGGATGGCAACGACAGTCTCTATGGTAGCAGCGGAACCGACATTCTTTGCGGCGGTGATGGTAACGACAAGCTCTATGGTGATAGCGGTACCGACTGGCTCCAAGGCGGTGCAGGTAACGACAGACTGTATGGCGGAACTAGTGACGACCTACTTGAGGGTGGCGATGGTGACGACCGGCACTCTGGTGGTAGTGGCTCGGACACTTGTATCGATAATGACGCGGGAGATAGCTTTAGTTCTTGCTGATAGTTACCTAACCTATAGTATTCTATAGTACGGGACTAACAGAGGGCTGGAATTTCCAGCTGCACCGTTAGACCGGTGAATCACACCGATGGATGTTCGATCCAGTCTGTCGCTCTGTGGTTTAGCATTAAGGGTAGCGTTCAAGTGAAGGTGTGCTAGACGCTAAACTCGGTTTAACAATCTCAAGGATCATTTAACTTCTTTTTTAAGAAGGGCTTAAC
>LUTY01002634.1 GCA_001640045.1 Candidatus Thiomargarita nelsonii
GACACGTTGTAAAAGATAGAGACGCAGCGAACGATAACCAGTGCTATCAATGGCTGCCACACCTAGCCGATAGTTGCCCCGAGCCACCACAAAACCATTATCATCTCGTCCATCCCAATAAACGGTATTGGAGCCCTCGGAAAGTCCCGTGAATAATCTTTGAGCAACCGTCGCCCCCGTATCGGCATCAGATACCACCAGTTCCACGTCAGCCGGGTTACTGAGATCAAAAGTCAGTACGCTTTGCTCAGGCGTTCCCTGATCATCTATATGACCAGTAGGATCAAAGATTGAGGGTGCCACTGAGAAATTGGAGATGTGAGCACCACTGTGCAGATAAATGCCATTGTCCGGTAGGGTATAACCCCAAATGCCAAACAAAAAGCTATCTCCAGGGGGTGGATGCATCAGTTGGCCATCTGCGTTTTCACCATTCCAAATGATTTGATGGCTACCTTTCCCTAACGGTACGCGCTCCATAAAGGTTATTAATCGGGTATCGACGTTGAAACGTCCAATAAATGCCGTTACTTCTGAGGCCCGATTCAGTGTGAAATTTATGGTTAATGGCTGACCCGCAAAAGGAGAAAAGCGGGAGGGTATGCCGCTACGTGATGGATTATAACGCACCCCACCCGTCGTATCGGTCAAATCAACACTGAATGTTTCATTGTCCACCTCATATTCCAAAATGGCGTAATAGGCACCTTGTGGTAACATCAGCCCAGCATCGTCGAGCCCATCCCAAGAATCGGAATAGTTACCCGCTGTACGCGCCTCGTCTACCAAAGTTCGGACAATATTACCATTATTGTCTTTTATCAACAATCGAACCGGCATATCTGCGCTAATTGACGTATCAATCGTCACCGTCCCTCCGACGGTTGGATCGAAGGTATCATTAGCAATCGACAAGCTGGCATTCACGCCGACCACGATCTCAATATTATCCATTGAGGTCAGTCCTGCATCGTCCGTCACCCGCAAGCTGGCTGCGAAACTGCCTGGACTGGTATAAGTAAAGTTGGTGTTGGGAGAAGTCGGAGAAGAAAAATCAAAAGTGCCGTCTCCCTCAAAATCCCACTCCCACAGGACGAGACTGCCATCATCCGTGGCATTTCCACCGAAATTAACCGCGAGCGGCGCATTTCCGTTGGTGGGCGTTGCTGTTGCCGTTACAGTTGGTGAGCCGGGAGGCCCTAGACGAATGACCGAATTGACGGTACTCGCAGTACCAGTCAAACCATTGTTGTCAGTCACCTGACAAAGCGCGTTAAATATGCCCGGGGTGGTATAAGTATGGGTGGTATTACCGGAAGTCGGCGAATTAAAGTCGAAAACACCATCACCATCAAAGTCCCATTCATACAATGCAATCGTGCCATCCGTATCAGTCCCAGTGCAGGTAAAGTTAACCAACAGAGGAGCAGGGCCGTTAGAAGGACTGGCATTGACTGTGGCCGTAGGATTATTACCCATAGCTACAATGGTACAGGTATCAGTCGCAGTATCATTTAGATTGTTCGTGACTTCCAATACTGGGTTGTAAGTACCTTGCTGCTGAAAAGTAAAGTCATAATCACGGGCGACTGCATCTGAACGGTCAAAATTACCATCGCCTTCAAAATCCCAACGATAGCGGACAATACTGCCACCCGGGAATTCACCACGACTACGAAACCTGACTGTCAAAGGGACAACCCCACTCGTAGGCGCACAATCCGCAATGGCTTTAAATTGAGACGACTCAGACACATTAATATTAGCAACCTTCGTGTCACCACACTCAGCCGTCACCGTTTGGTCCCCTAAAGTGTCAAACGTTACCGTTTGAGTTTCCCCGGTTCCCGTTGCTCCCGCAGTTCCGTTCCAAACGGGTTTACCGCTAGGCCATGATCCTGATGCCGGATTGATAATAGCCTTAAAGGTAACAGTAGTGTCCTTTTCAATAGACAAAGGGTCTGGCACATCCGTCCATCCTGAATCGTTATATTGAAGTTTAGCTACTTCAACAACGTTCAGCACTTCACTATCACTTCCAATCTCGGCGACTGTAGCAGTGATAGTTTTTGCCCCTGTTGGTGCATTAACAGACGCTATAGTAAAAGGACTTACAAGGGTGCAACTATTAGGATTGACGGTAAAGCTTTTACTTTCAGGATTAATTACAATTCCCTCTGAGCCAGAGAAAGAGAGTGATGCGCTCAGCGGTGCCGGACGATCCCCAATACATATTTTTACCTTGACCGTATAAGCTTGTGTACTATTCACACACCGATTTGCACCAGCACAACCATCACAGGTTTTTTTATGACCTAAGGCAATCTTTATATTTTCTTCCGTTTCACCCGGATTCTGTGACGACTTATTCAAGGACAGCACATAGTCACCGGTTCCGCCGGCGAAGATGGAATTAACCCACACGTAGTAGAGCCTAGTCTTCGGTGGTACAAAATTCTCTATTAGCGC
>LUTY01002635.1 GCA_001640045.1 Candidatus Thiomargarita nelsonii
TATTGACATTTTAATTTTTTCTAAGGAATTCAACAAAAATATTGAATTTCCTAAATACTAGCCAGAATGATTGGTTATTTTGATATGATAGAATACACTTTTTCCTAAATAAGGCTGGCTCGCAGAGCAACATCCACCCTACAAATTTAGGGATAAGTTTAATGTTATTTTCATTAACCAACTTGCCAAAGGAATTTTACTATGAAACCACCAGTACGTGTTGCAGTCACGGGAGGCGCGGGTCAAATTGCCTATTCTTTGATATTCCGTATTGCCAGCGGGGAAATGCTAGGACCAGATCAGCCAGTCATTTTGCGCTTATCTGATATACCTGCTGCATTAGGGGCCTTAAATGGCGTACAGATGGAACTGCAAGATTGCGCCTATCCATTGTTAGATGATGTTATCATAACGGATGATGTCAATCTCGCCTTTACCGATGTTGACTACGCCCTACTGGTCGGCGCGACCCCACGGGGACCAGGGATGGAGAGATCTGATCTACTTAAAGTCAACGGAGAAATTTTCAAAGTACAAGGTCAGGCACTGAATGAGTATGCGAGCCGTGATGTCAAAGTGCTGGTTGTCGGCAACCCCGCCAACACCAACGCCTATATTGCGAGGCATTTTGCGCCTGATTTGGCACCTCAACAATTTACCGCTATGACACGCCTCGATCAGCAACGTGCCTATGCACAATTGGCGGCTAAAACGGGTGTCAAAGTCACGGATATCAAAAATGTGATTATATGGGGCAACCATTCTGCGACTCAATATCCTGACATCAGTCATGCCACTGTCCAGGGTCAACCTGCTAAATCCTTAGTTGATCAAGATTGGATCGTCAATGATTTCATGCCCACAGTGCAACAGCGGGGGGCGGCTATTATTAAGGCACGCGCTGGCAAATCCAGTGCAGCGTCTGCCGGTTTTTCGGCCCTTTCACATGTACGCGACTGGGCAATGGGTACTGATGAATGGGTCAGCATGAGTGTTTATAGTGATGGTAGCTATGGCATTACGGAGGGGCTCATATACTCATTCCCAGTGACTATCAAAAATGGCGAAATTTCAATTGTGCAAGATTTAGAAATTGATGAGTTTAGCCGCACCCATCTATTGGCAAACCAACGTGAACTTGAACACGAACGGGATGCTATTATCGATTTGCTAGCTTAGCGACAAACCCTTGAGTGCAAGGTACGCCTTGCACTCCTGAATAAATTATTAAGGGATAAGTCAATTTTATTGACATCAACGATTTTTTAGACTAATTTTTAAATAGGAGTCGATTCACAAAAATTTGATAAACTGATAACTGATATGACTATCACGCTTCGCATTATAAAACCACAAGATTTGCCGCCTGACCAAGAAAGTATCATCTCCTTTGATACTCAAGGTGGAAAGATTGGCCGTTTCTCAACAGCCAATGATTGGGTATTAGACAATAATTTTGTGTCAGGAGAACACGCTACGATTGAGTACCGAGAGGACGGTTACTATTTTATTGACCATAGCAGTAATGGTACGAGTTTTCAAAGTTCGGATCAGCCAGCGGGAGCGAGTGTAAGAAGCCTAAGCTTGTGCGAGGTGTATCCAAAACAGGACGTCCAAGATAAATCTTGGACTCCTACCAAAATATTAATTGAACAAGCGTTCCAAATCATTAAATATCGCCAGTCCCATCAAGCCAATTAATAAAGTCAAACCAATCCGTTGTAAGAAAAATTCCGTGTTTTCAGTGACGGGATTGCCCTTAATCCATTCAATTAAATACAACAACAAATGTCCCCCATCAAGCAAAGGAACCGGTAACAAGTTGATAACAGCTAAGCTGACACTGACTAATCCTAAAAAGGATAAAAAGACAACGATGCCAAGTTGAGCCGACTGTCCCGCAAATTGTGCAATACTGATAGGACCACTGATATGCTCGTGCGATATTTGCAAGGTCAACATTTTGACCATGACGCGCAAGGTTAATACGCTGATGTCCCAGGTTTTTTCAAGCCCCTGGGTGAATGAACCCCATAAGTTATAACGTTCCGTCACGAAATAAGGTGCATAGACACCCATGCGCCCTTTGCCATTCACATTTTCAGGCCGAAGGATTAATATTAGTTTTTGATTATTGCGTTCAATTTCAGCTTCGATGTCCTGTCCCGGTCGTTCACTGACATAGTTTGCCCAAGCGGTCCAATCGCTAATGGGTTGATTATCCATGGCAATCATCTTATCACCAGGCTGTAATCCCGCCCTTTCAGCAGCACTGCCCGCTGTAATTTCTCCGACAATGGCTGGCCAAGGTGGCGAAAAGGGGCGCATACCTAATTTTTTGAAAAACGCCCCTTGTGCAATATCGTCAATTGTAAAACCCTGTAAATTCAAAGTTAAATCATATTCGTAGCCTTGCTGATTTTTGACGCTATACAAAAATTCTTGTTTATCATCCAGCAGTTGCTG
>LUTY01002636.1 GCA_001640045.1 Candidatus Thiomargarita nelsonii
ATTAGCTGATTTAGTTGAAGGGCGATTAGCCTTGGGGGCAGGTAGTGGGCGTGGAGGATATGGCTATTTTAATGGTAGCTTGGAATGGACAGATAATGAAGCTTGGATAAATCAATAACTACAAGGATGTTATATAAACAAGGATAAAACCATCGGTAGACAAAAATTCTTGCTTATATAACATCCTTGTAGTTTTTCTTGAAGTATTAATTGTATAGGAGGAACATTGTTCACAATCGAATTCACTAAAGCTGCTTATCGTCATCTTCAAGCATTCAAGCGATTTGACAGAAACCGAATTCTTGATGGTATCAAAGCTCAATTTCCTCATCAACTTAGAAACACGAAACAAGAAATTACTTCGCCAAAATCCCTTGGCAGATTGGGAGTTGCGAATTGATACCTATAGAGTATTCTACGATATAGATGAAACACAAAAAGTGGTCAGAATTATTGCCATTGGAATAAAAGAACATAATAAAGTCATTATTGATGGTGAGGAAATAACATTATGAAAACCATTACTCTTTCTTCAAACCTACCATCGGTTCTCGAACTGTTTGAGATGGCTCGCAGGGATTCACTACTGGTTAAAACTACAAAGGGTGATTCTTTTTTCATCAGCCCAACAGATGAATTTGAAACAGAAGTTGAACTGCTACGACGTAACCACAGCTTTTTGACTATGCTTGATAAATTTAAGCGTGAAACCGAAACGATTTCTCTTGAGCAAGTAGAAAGAGATGCCGATTATGTGGGTGATCCCAACATCAAAAAATTGAGAAATCCGGTCAATGATGCGAGCGATATGGCAAAAACACTGCGAGAACTCGGTTTTGATCATGTCACGCTCAAAACAGATCTTCCCAATGGGGAAGCCATGGAAAAAGCTGTGCATCAATTTAGTCTGAAATTAGAGCGAGGGGGCGTAGGTTTATTCTACTACGCCGGACATGGTGTACAAGGTACTGATGGAGAAAATTATCTCATTCCCACTCAAGTCAGTATCCCTACGCAAGTCGAGATCAAACGTCGGGCCATGCCAGCGAAATATGTGCTTGATAAGATGGAGTACGCCAGAAAAAATGAGCTTAACATTATCATTTTGGATGCCTGTCGCAATAATCCCTTGCCCGCGAGAGGACGTGAGGTGCTCAAAAGCGGATTAGCCGAAATGCCTAGCCCAGCAGGCTCGATTCTTATTTTTTCTACAGCACCTGGCTCACGCGCTTACGATGGTTCTGGAAGAAATGGCGTGTTTACCAAACATTTTTTGAAGGGCATGAAGAAATATGCTCACATGGATATTGAACAAATGCTGAAGAGAGTACGAAAGGCAGTCGAGCACGAAACCGAGACAGAGCCAGTACCACAAGTGCCCTGGCAGAACAGTTCATTAAAGAGGGATTTCTGTTTTTCTCCGTCGGGTTGTACTGATCCAGAACTTGAAGAAGCTAGAAGGCAAGCTATACTCGAAAAAAAACGGGCAAAACGTGCTCAAGCCAAACTGAAAGCACGGGCTGAAAATAAAGCAAAAAGACTGGCTGAAGAGGCTGAACAAACGAAGAGAGAGCTTGAAAAAGCCAGAAGGCAAGTTAAAATCGAAAAAGAACGGGCCGAAAAAGCCAGAAAAGAGGCAGAACGCGCTAAAGCAAAAGCCACCAAGCCAAGTAATGTTGTTGATACAGCGGCTGTAGCGAAGGCTAAGCAGCAGCTAGAAGACAAAATGAAACAGCTAGATCAACAAATGAATGTTTTAGCAAATCAAATAAAACAACTAAAAGAGAAAACCAGACTGGCTGAGGAGGCAGAAAAACGGGCTAAAAAAGCTCAAAAAGAGGCAGAAGAAAAAAGAAATTTGGCCGAAAAACAGGCTAGAGATGCCAAAAGACAGAGGGAAAAGGCTGAGGCTGAAAGACGGCGGACTCAAGAAAACACAACCGAACCACCGCCGACACGGTTTACGCCTATACCTCCAGGTTAATTTTGTTTTTCGATGTCGTTTTATTTTCTTTCAATCATTTAATACCAAGGAGTTGCTTATGTTGAAAAAAGCCATTGCTATGTCAATCGCTCTCCCGATGAGTATCGGGTTAGGGCCGTCCGCGAGTGCGGCTGAAACTGGAGGATTAGCTGGTTTTTCCGCGTCTGTTGGGCTGAAGGCGTGGGTAAATGAATGGGATGTGCCCTCAGACGAATTAAATCAGATCATCTCTTTTCGGTCTGAAAGTGAAGTTGTATTGATTCCCGTGTTAAGTTTCAGATACAATAACTTTTTTATTTCAGGAAGCTACTTTCCAGAAACAGATTACAGTCTCGGGGAACAAACCATTTTCGGTGAGTTTGATGTGGCTGAGCAAGGTGCTGTAGCTCAATTACAATATGGGGGGCTACTAACGAAACTATCGGCTGAACGTTCAGAATGGGATATCAATGTTGGGTATTATCTCAGTCCGTTCTTG
>LUTY01002637.1 GCA_001640045.1 Candidatus Thiomargarita nelsonii
ATAAAAGACAAAAAAAATATTATACCTAAAGGTAGTATTATTTTCCCTAAAAGAGGTGCTGCAATACTACTTAATAAGGTTCGTATCTTATCCTATAATTCATTTATGGATACAAACCTTATGACTCTTACTACGGATGAAGAATTAGATAATGAATTTATCTTTTATGTGCTTATTTACATTGGATTATGGCGTGTGGCAGATACAACTTCGATACCCCAAATTAATAATAAGCATATTAAACCCTTAAATATTCCCTTTCCAATCTTTGCTGAACAACAAGCCATAGCCAAAATCCTAAGCGATATGGACACAGAAATAGAAACCTTGGAGAAAAAACGCGATAAATATAAAGCTATTAAGCAAGGGATGATGCAAGAACTGTTGACAGGGAAAACGAGGTTAGTTAATGGAAATTAAAAAACTTCATGGATACCGATATTCGTAATGAAGAGGTGAATAACTGTATAAATGCTGAAGTAAAACATATAATATATTGATTATTAAAGAGGTGTTATAATAAGTATGCCCAATCAAATACCAACCTATTCTCTTGAGGAAATTTGTAAAGCGGCAAAAATGGGTAACATTTCTTACCAAGGCAAAAGTGAGAGACCCCAAATTGACGCAATGAATCTCGGATATTCTCAGGATGAAATTGTGAAATGCTTATGTTCATTAAGCTCTTCTCAATTCATTGAGTCAAAAAAATATACTACGCCACGGGGAAATAAGAAGGTGACTTTTGATGTTTACATAGCAACGTGTACCAATTCTGAAGGGCAACTAGACAACTTGTATATTAAATTGAGATTATCCTCATCGTGGCTGATAATCGGTTCATTTCATCTCCCTAGATAGGTTTTCTATATGAACGCTAAAAATTTTACCTGCCCAATATGTGATGAAGGGCAACTTGTTCCTAATGTCTGTATGGAAAAGACTATTTATAAAGAAAAAACCTTGACGATCAATTATGAATCTTCGACGTGTTCAATATGTGGTTCAGAGATAGTCACACCAACACAGGCACAGCGTAATCAAGCACATATCCTAGATGAACAGAGAAAAATTGACGGGCTGCTAACCAGCAGTGAAATAAAACGCATTCGGGAAACTTTTAATCTAACCTCAACTCAAGCGGCGGAACTATTTGGTAGTGATGCAACCGCATTTTCTAAATATGAAAGAGGAGAAGCGACACAAAGCGTCACTTTGGATAAGCTTTTACGTCTCGTCAAAGAAATGCCGTTAGCATTTGAACGCTTACGGTTGATTAATTGATTCATTTATGGCTTTTAGCTTTGGGATGTATCCTAAGGATAAAAGCCTAACCATATAAATAACATGAACAAAATCGGACAACCAGAACGCGAAACCCAAAACCGCGTTGTGCAATTATTTCAAAACCAATTAAATTATCGCTATTTGGGCAATTGGCAAGATCGTAATAACAATCGCAATATTGAAATAGACATATTGCAAACTTTCTTAAAAGAAAAACAAGGCTATAGCGATAAACTTATTTCCAAAGCTTTGTATGAACTGGGCAAAGTATCTAACGATCAAAGCAAAAGTTTGTACTTTATTAATAAAGCTGTGTATAGCCTTTTGCGTTATGGCATCAAAATCAAAGCCGACGTGGCTGCTCATAAAAAAACCGTTTGGCTCATTAATTGGAATGAGCCATTAAAAAATGACTTTGCTATTGCCGAAGAAGTCACGATAAAAGGTGAAAATACCAAAAGACCCGATATTGTCTTATATATTAATGGGATTGCATTGGGTGTTATTGAATTAAAACGCAGCACCGTCTCAGTTTTACAAGGCATCCGTCAAAATTTAGACAACCAAAATTCCATCTTCATCAAAGCGTTTTTTGCCACCCAGCAATTGCTCATGGCGGGTAATGATACCGAAGGATTACGCTATGGCACGATTGAAACCCCTGAAAAATACTACCTCACTTGGAAAGAAGATAGCCACATAGAAAACCCGCTTGATCGCCATATCACCCAAATTTGCAAAAAAGAATGCATACTTGAAATCATCCACGATTTTATCGTATTTGATCGAGGCATAAAAAAATTATGCCGTCCTAACCAATATTTTGGCGTTAAAGCGGCGCAAAAAACTATCAAAAACCGAAAAGGCGGTATTATTTGGCATACACAAGGGAGTGGTAAAAGCCTCACAATGGTTTGGCTCACCAAATGGCTCCGTGAACATATAAAAAATGTGAGAGTGCTGATTATTACTGATCGTGATGAATTAGATCAACAAATCGAAAAAGTGTTTAAAGGTGTAAATGAAGACATTTATCGCACCAAAAGTGGTAACGATTTAATCACTAAGCTCAACGATATTAATCCTTGGCTACTTTGTTCACTGATTCATAAATTCGGCAAACAAGAAGCTACAAATTATGATAACTACATTGAAGAAATAACCAGAAACCTACC
>LUTY01002649.1 GCA_001640045.1 Candidatus Thiomargarita nelsonii
ACCTGCCAGGTTAAAACCAAACCTGGCAGGTCAAAAGCGTAACCAGGTCTGTATTTGACCTCAAACTGGCAGGTTTTGTTTTTAACCTGCCAGGTCTGGTTTTGTAATCCTTGTGTGTTTTGACTTATCCCTTCGATAATGTAATCCTTATTGTATCCACCAAGTATCGAACCCCAAATCATACTTGGGAGAAATCTTTGGACGAGCGATCTTGTTCCAATAGGCTACCCGGTAATGGCGCAAATGCCATTGTGGAATCACATAATGACCAAACAACAATACCCTGTCTAATGCGCGAGTGCGATAAATCAAGCTTTTCCGGTCAGGTGCTGAAATCACCAATTCGATGAGTTCATCTACGACGGGATCGCGGACACCGGCCAAATTTCTGTAGCCGGGGATGTCAGCTATTTTTGAATTCCAATAGTTCCGCTGTTCATTGCCCGGTGAGAGAGATTGACCGAATGACCATACCACTATGTCAAAATCGTACTTTTTGACGCGATTCTCATATTGTGTGTTATCTACGGTACGCACTTTGACATCTATGCCCAACCGTTCCAGATTTTTCTTGAAAGGCAGAACGACACGTTCAAATGTCGGACTAACCAGCAATATTTCAAACGTCAGGGGTATGCCAGTTTTATTGTTGACCAGTTTGCCGGTTCTATTCACTTTCCAACCCGCCTGCGCCAGTAACCGGAAGGCTTTACGCAGGTTTCTGCGGTTATTGCCGGAGCCGTTTGTCACAGGGGGTTGATAAACTTTGTTGAATACGGCATCAGGAATCCTGCCCCGAAACTGCTCCAAAATAGCGCGTTCTTCAGGGCTCGGCAAGTTGCGTGAGGCGAGTTCAGAGTTGGAAAAAAAACTCTTGGTGCGAGCATAAGCACCGTTAAACAGATTTTTGTTTATCATTGGAGCTTAAATCTAATTTAATCAAGGCAATCAATTGTCAGGTTTAAACTAATAATACTTATGCCGGACGGGGTTTGCAACCCCCGTCCGGCATAGAGTGCGTTTTTGATCCAAACCATAGTACAACGGATTGGCGGAATAAACGGATACCCCCTAGTACCTTGTCAATCTTCTTTTGTAGGGCCACGCACCAAGCTTTGGATGGTGCGTAGGACGCACCCTACATTACCCGTCAAAACAAAGTTGACAAAGTACTAGTGCAGGAGGGCGGAAATATCCAGACCATTATAAAAGCAAAGAAATCATATTTTTTTAAAAAATCGGATTTCTCAATGGCCTGAAGATTTCCGCCCTCCTGCACTAGACTTTGTGCCGTCAGAATAATTGTGCCTAAACCACCTCCAAATCAAATGCCGCCGCCATTAACGCACGAGTATATGCTTCTTGCGGCTGTTCAAAAACCTGCTCCGCAAGCCCATGTTCCACCACTCGCCCGTCACGCATCACCAGCAACTCATCGCTTAACGCACGTACTACCGTCAAATCATGGCTAATAAACAAATAGGCTAACCCATGACGTCGCTGAAAATCGCGTAATAAATCCACGATCTGCGCTTGTACTGAGCGATCCAATGCCGAAGTTGGCTCGTCCAGCACCAAAATACTGGGTTCCAGCACCATAGCGCGGGCAATAGCAATACGTTGACGTTGACCACCCGATAGCTCGTGAGGATAACGATGGCGTGTGTCCGGCTCTAAGTTCACTTCTTCTAGTGCCTGAATAACCCGCTTTTCGCGTTCTCCCTCTCCCATGCGGTGGATTTTTAGCCCTTCTTCGATGATTTGGTTTACCGACATGCGCGGGCTGAGGCTACTAAAAGGGTCCTGGAATACAATCTGCATATTTCGTCGCAGGGGTAGCATGGCGCGACTGCCCAGGTGATGGATGTCGCGGTTTTTAAAACGAATCGTGCCGGTGCTACTCACTAAACGTAGCAGTGCCAATCCCAAGGTAGTCTTACCTGATCCGCTTTCGCCAACAATGCCGATAGTGTGTCCGGCTCGTAGGCGCAGGGATATGCCGTCCACCGCTTTAACATGATCGACAGTACGTTGGAGTACGCCAGCCTTTCTGGGAAACCAGACGCGCACATTGTCTGCGCTCAATACTTCAGGCGCGTCGGCAGCAGCGCGAACATATTGGCCGCTAGGTTTGGCATTTAACAAATGTTGCGAATACGGATGTTGAGGATTGGCAAATAAGTGCTCAGTCAAGGCCGTTTCTACCACTTTGCCCTGTTGCATCACACACACCCTGTCCGCTACTTTGCGTACAATGCTTAAATCGTGCGTGATCAGCAACAGTGTCATGTGCAACCGTTTTTGCAAATCCTGCAAGAGTTTCAAGATTTGCGCTTGAATGGTCACATCCAGGGCAGTAGTCGGTTCATCGGCGATCAGCAAAACAGGCTCATTTGCCAGTGCCATCGCGATCATCACCCGTTGGCGTTCTCCTCCTGAGAGTTGATGAGGATAGGCATCCAAGCGTTCTTCCGCATTTTTCAGTTCCACCAGTGTTAGCAATTCAATAATGCGCTGACGGGCGGCGCGGGCGGATAGTCGCTTGTGCAAGTAAAGCACTTCGCCGATTTGTTTGCGGATGGTATGTAGCGGATTCAAGGAGGTCATGGGTTCTTGGAAAATCATGCTAATCCTGTCGCCACGAATACTGTGCAACACTGCCGCCGGTGCGCCTATTAGTTCCTGTTCTTGAAATAGGATACTGCCAGAGGGATGATGCGCTTGCGGATAGGGTAGCAATTGCAAAATGGATAAAGCCGTCACGGATTTGCCAGAGCCGCTTTCGCCCACCACGGCGAGAATTTCTCCGGCACGGATATCCAGCGAGACATTTCGCACTGCTGGTACTCGCCCGAAAGAGACGGATAAATTTCGTATTTGCAATAACTGGCCTTTGGACACCAGAGGACTGCTGACAACCACCTCCTTTGCTTTATCGTCCGATATCTTTTTGTTGAGGGCATTGTCCACAAATATTTTTCGGGGATCGAAGGCATCGCGTGCCGCTTCACCGAGGAAAACTAATAAGCTCAACATGATAGCGAGCACCATAAAAGCGGTGATGCCCAGCCACGGCGCCCCCATGTTATTTTTGCCCTGGGCCAATAATTCGCCCAAAGAGGGAGAGCCAGGCGGTAGTCCAAACCCTAAAAAGTCCAAAGCGGTTAGGGTGACGATGGAGCCACTCAGAATAAATGGTAAAAAAGTAAAAGTGGCGACCATCGCATTGGGCAATGTGTGGCGGAATATAATGGTGAGATTGCCCGCCCCCAGTGCGCGAGCGGCGCGGATGTAATCGAAATTTCGCGCTCGTAGAAATTCGGCACGCACCACGCCCACCAGCGCTGTCCAACTGAATAGCAGCATTAAGCCTAATAACCACCAAAAGTTCGGCTCTACCACGCTGGCGAGAATAATCAACAAAAATAGCGTCGGCAATCCTGACCAGATTTCAATAAAGCGTTGAAACAATAGATCGATTAAACCACCAAAGTAACCCTGCACTGCGCCAGCAACGACGCCGATAACGGAACTAATCAAAGTCAGGATCAAGCCAAACAGCACGGAGATGCGAAAGCCATAAATCAATCGTGCCACCACATCACGGCCCTGATCGTCTGTGCCCAACCAATTTTGCGCTGAGGGAGGGGCTGGCGCGGGCACGGGCAGATCGTAGTTAATGGTGTCATAGCTATAGGGAATCAGCGGCCACAATATCCAACCGTCTTTTTCTATCAGTTCTATCACGTAGGGATCGCGATAGTCGGCTTCGGTGGGAAATTCTCCGCCAAACTGTGTTTCTGGATAAACGACGAAGATTGGATAATAGAAATTGTCTTCATAATTAATCAACAGGGGGTTGTCATTGGCGATGAATTCGGCAAACAGGGTGATGATGAATAAAATAAGGAAAATCCACAAGGACCACCAACCGCGTCGGTTACTGCGAAAATTGTGTAAGCGGCGTTTATTTAAGGGATTCAAAATTAAACCTCCCTACTTTCAAAGTCGATGCGTGGATCTATCAGCACGTACATCAGATCACCTATCAGGTTTAACAGTAATCCCAGCAGCGTGAAAAAGTATAGGGTACCGAATACGACGGGAAAATCGCGGTTGAGTGCCGCTTCATAGCCTAACAATCCCAGTCCGTCCAGAGAAAATATGACTTCGATGAGCAGAGAGCCGGTGAACAGGATGCTGACAAAGGCACTGGGAAACCCTGCGACGACGATCAGCATGGCGTTTCTAAAAACGTGTGAATAAAGCACCCGTCTTTCAGTCAGTCCTTTGGCTCGGGCTGTCATGACGTATTGTTTATTGATTTCGTCTAAAAAAGAATTTTTGGTGAGCATGGTCAATCCGGCAAATCCGCCGATAACCATTGCCAATACGGGCAGGGTGAGGTGCCAAAAGTAGTCTATAATGCGCTCAAGCCAGGGAAGTTGGTCCCAATTATTTGAAACCAGTCCCCGTAGTGGGAACCAGTCTACAAAGGTGCCGCCAGCAAATAGTACAATTAATAGGATGGCAAAGAGAAAGCTGGGAACGGCATAACCGATGACGACGAGGGCACTGCTCCAAACGTCGAAGCGTGTGCCGTCTCGTACTGCTTTGAGAATGCCCAAGGGTATGGAAATCAGGTAAACCAGCAAGGTAGTCCACAAGCCCAGAGAAATAGAAACGGGCATTTTTTCTAGCACGAGGTTGATCACGGTTTCGTCACGGTAAAAGCTTTCGCCGAAATCGAAGCTGATATAGTTGCCCATCATTTGGAAAAAGCGTTCGTGCGCGGGTTTGTCAAAACCGTAAAGGGCTTCGATTTCTTTGATCAGATCCTCTGATAGTCCTTGGGCTCCCCGGTATTGACTACTGGTTTCGTCAGCAGAGGGCATGGTAACTTCTCCCATGTCGCCTCCGCCAATTCTGGAGGTGGCTTCTACGCTGCCGTGCGCTTCCATTTGTGCTATTAGGCGATCTACGGGACCGCCGGGTGCTGCTTGGACGATGATGAAGTTGATCACCATTATCCCGAATAGGGTGGGAATGATGAGGATAAGTCGGCGGAGAATGTATGCACTCATAGGGTATTTTTGTATTTGAAATAGGTTAGGAACGTGCATGAAATAACGTCTGAAAGTCAAAACCAAAGTCAAAACCAGACCTGCCAGGTTA